>JAGODN010000368.1 GCA_017998195.1 Desulfobulbus sp.
CACCTCGATGATCCAGGCCGCGTAGGGATCCTGGTTGATCAGTTCGGGCGCGTCGGTGAGCGCCGTGTTCACCGCCACCACCTCGCCGGAGAGGGGCAGGTAGAGTTCGGACACCGCCTTGACCGATTCGAGCGTGCCGAACACCTCGCCCCTGGCGATGGTGTCGCCCACGGCCGGCAGTTCGACAAAGACGATGTCGCCCAGCTGGTCCTGGGCGTAGTCGGACACGCCGATGCGGGCAATGTCGCCGGTGATCCGCGCCCATTCGTGCTCGTCGGTGTAGCGGATGTCGTCGGGCAGGTGCAGTTCGTCGAGTTCTTTCATGGCTGGCTCCTTGGCTGGCAATCAGGGGAGGAAACGGGTCAGGGACTGGCGGGCGGTGCGGTCCGGGCGGATCTCGTCGCGGATCTCGACCTTGAGGGTGCGCCGCCCCTCGGCAAGGTGGACGATGGCGCCCGCGGGGAGCGGTTCGCTGACGCGGACAAAACCGCAGCACAGGCCGCGCGGGGTGAACCCGGTCGGTCGGCCGCTCTCGATGGGCGTGGTCACACTGACGATGCGGCCGTCCACCCGGTCGATGGCCATGTCGGTGGCGCAGGTGAGCACCCGGCCAAGCTCGCGGCCGTCCGGGTCCATCACCCGGCTCTGTTCGCCGGCCGCGACCTTGCGCGGGTCGAAGCCGGCAAAGGCCAGGGTGTGGTGGTGGTCGCCGTCCGCCACCAGCGCGGCCGCGCCGACAAACTCCTTGGTGAACCCGCCCGCCTCGTCCCGCGGCAGCACGAACAGCCAGGGGTTGCGGGCGAACAGCCAGGGGCCGATGTCCTGGTGGGAGAGCGGCAGGCCGGCGCCGGCGCGCAGGGAGTCGCGGGCCGCCAACCCGCAGGGCAGGAGGCCGTCATCCGCGCCGGCGGCGAGCAACTGCTCCCAGAGCGAAGCGGTGTGGGCGCGGTCGACGAACAGCTCGAAGCCGACCTCGCCGGTGTAGCCGGTGCGCGAGACCAGCACCGGGGTGCCGTCGCTGAGCTGGGCGGGCGTCGCGGCCGGCAGCGCTTCCGGGGCGAAGCTGCCCTTGAAGGAAAAGGTGACCAGTCCCGAGAACACCCGCTCCGCCTCCTTGAGCACCCGGGCGAGGATGCGCGGCGCTCTCGGACCCTGCAAATCCATCTTGCCGAGCCGGTCGGTCCAGTCGACGATGCGCGCGTCCTCCCGGTTGTGCGCGGCCAGGTGGGCGGCCACCGCCGCGCCCATGGAGGCGTTGACCACCACCGTGTAGTCCGCGTCGGCGCACTGGCTGACAATGGCGTCGTCGATGACGAACCCGCGTTCATCCAGAAACATGGTGTAGACGCTGCGGCCGGGCACGAGCGGCCCCCTGGCCTTACCCAGGCAGCGCTCCAGGTCGCGGCAGCAGCAGCGCTGCAACAGGGTGCGCGCGCCCCGGCCGTGCAGGCTCAAGAGCGCCATGTGGCTGGTGTCGAACAGGCCGGCCGCGGTGAGCACGGCCAGGTGCTCGGCCTTGGCCCCGGCCGGGTACCAGAGCGGCATGTGGTAGCCGCCGAAACAGGCCATGCTGGCGCTCCGGCCGACATGCCAGGGGTGCAGGGGGGTGGTTTTGCGCTGTTCGTCCATCACCGAGTGCTCCGCTTGCAGGGAAGATTGCGGCCGTCACCGGCCGCCCATGCTGCGGCTTATCGGCAATCCGTGCTTCTGTCAACGGTCATGGGGTGCGGGCGCAAAAAAGGCGATCCAGCAGGATCGGCGCGACCGCCCGTCAGCCCCCGGCACAGAGGGCCGGACCATCATTCACGCACCTGGCGCTCGGCCCGCACGCCGTAACGCTTCATCCGGTTCCACACGGTCACCCGGGACACGCCGAGCAGTTCCGCGGCCCGGCTCTGGTTGCCGCCGGCCTCGGTGAGCGCCGCCACGAGTTCGCGCCGCCGCCGTTCCGCGCGGCTGTCCGCGGTCGTGTCCGCCTGCGCCCGGACCGGCCCCGGGAGGGACGGCGCACCTGCCTGCCGGACCGGTGGCGGCAGGTGTTCGGGTTCAATGGTCGGTCCCTGGCAGGTGACAAAGGCGTACTCGAAGGTGGAGCGCAGTTCGCGCACGTTGCCCGGCCAGGGGTAGGTCATGAGCAGGTGCATGGCCGCAGTACTGATGGCGCGGATGTCCCTGCCGGTGCGCAGCTGCATCTTGCGCAGGAAGGACTCGGCCAGCAGGGCCACGTCGCCGGGCCGCTCGCGCACCGGCGGGATGGTCACCGGCAGGACGTTGATGCGGTAGAACAGATCCTCGCGGAAGCTGCCGGCGCGCACCATGGCCGCCAGGTCGCGGTTGGTGGCCGAGAGGATGCGCACGTCCACCGGCACCGGCCGGTTGTCGCCCACCCGCTCGATCACCCGCTCCTCGAGCACGCGCAGCAGCTTGACCTGGGTGAGCGCGGGCAAATCACCGATCTCGTCGAGGAAGATGGTCCCGCCCGAGGCCGCCTCGAAGCGGCCGGTGCGGCCCTGGTGGGCGCCGGTGAAGGCGCCGCGCACGTGGCCGAACAGCTCGCTCTCGAGCAAGGCCTCGTTGAGCGCCGCGCAGTTGACCTTGACGTAGGGGCCGCGGCGGCGCGGGCCGCGCTCGTGCACCGCCCGCGCGGCCAGTTCCTTGCCGGTGCCGGACTCGCCCTGGAGCAGGAGCGGCGCCTCCGAGGAGGCGGCGTTGTCGAGCAGGTCGTAGAGCCGCTGCATGGGCGCGCTCATCCCGACCATGCCGTGGAAGGTGTCACGGTTGTCCAGTTCCCGGCGGAAGGCCTCGATGGTGGTGTCGCGGGCAAGCAGGCCGCTCAGGTCGGTGATCGTCTCCACCGCGCCGATCACCCGGCCGCCGACGTCGCGCAGCACCGAGGCGTTCTTCAGCACCTGCACCTCGGTGCCGTCGCGGCGCACCAGGCTGCAGC
>JAGODN010000369.1 GCA_017998195.1 Desulfobulbus sp.
GGGGAAAGTCTCGTTTGGACATGTTGGCCTCTCTCAATGATAATCCACGATGGCAACATCATGGGCATCGCTGCCTTGCCAGGAGAAGCAGATGCGCCACTGCTTGTTGATGCGGATGCTGTACTGACCTTGCCGATCACCGGCGAGCGCTTCCAGGTGATTTGACGGTGGGACGCGCAAGGTGGCGAGCAGGGTGGCAGCGTGCAGCATGTGCAGCTTCATGGCCGCTGTCCGCTGGATATCCTGCGGTAATTTGGTGGAAAAGTGACCACGGAAAAGTTTTTCCGTCTCTTTGCAGCGGAAGGACCTGATCATGGTCAGACCTTATCCATGATGGATATTATCGTCAAGCGATATGCGGTGAGCGATGGTTGGGCCAGTCGCCGAAAGCGTCCTGCCGGTTCGAGGGAAGGGGCAACAAAGTTGCGGTGGGGACCATTGCTGCCAATCGGGGCGTATCTTATTGGCTGTACTCGATCTGCGCATCGAAATAGTCTCCGTCTTTGGGAAAACCGGTGTTCGAGTAGGCGCGTCGGCCGTCTTTGGTGGTCCAGCTGTAGATCACGCCCTGGAAGGGTGTGGCCTCGCGCGGCTGGACCTGGTCGGTGCCGGTGGCCGGGCGGCGTTGTTCGGCGGGAGGTGCCGGACGAAGCGTGGTGCGCGGGTCGAGCCGTTTGAGAATGGCGGGTGGTTGTGTTCCGTCAGGCGGGAGCAGGCGATTGAGTTGGCGGGGCGGATGAAGCAGTGCCACGGTGAGCAGCACAAGCAAGAAGAGCGCGGCCAGGGCGCGGCCGATGAGACCGTTCTGCCACAACAGCCGCAGCGCCATGCGCGCCGGCGAGGGCAGTGCGGTCGGCGCCGCGCCGCGCTCGCCCTGCAGCAGCCGGTAGCTGTGGGCGATGTGGTCGGTCAGGCGAGTCCGCTCCCTGATCCGGCGCAGCTGGGCCGTGATCCGCGCCGCCTCCTCGGGCGTGAGCCGTACCTCGTCCCGGTGGCGGATGTAGTCCGCCAGTTCCCGCAGGGACAGAACATTGCCCGGCAGGCCGGTCTTCAGCTCGGCCGTGCCGGCGAACACCACCACCGGGTAGATCTTGTCCGCACCGACCCCGGTCACCGCCTCAAGGAACTTCAGGTGCTTCCAGTTCTGGCGCAGCGGGTTCTGGAACCTGGTGCGAAAGGCGAAGATCTGCTGGGTCCAGAACCGGTCCCGCTCGCTGCCGAAGATCCAGCCGCGAAAGGTTTTCGTTTCGAGGACAAAGATCCCGTGCACCGACACCACCACGTGATCGATCTGGGTGGTGTCGTTGTTCGCGGTGAGGAGCAGGTTGTCGATCACCTGGTAGCTGCCCTGGTCGAGCCGCCGCCGCAACAGGCGACTGACCCGCCATTCGCCGATCAGGCCCTTGAAAAAAGGCGCGTCCTTCAGGCAGCCCACCAGGACGAGCAGGGCAACGATGAACGGGAGGAGGGTGGAGATGGACATGATTTTTTTCTATGGCGCGATCACCGTAACCCAGCAGGGTGGCCGCCTGGAGAACTCACGGATGCAGCAGAAGCAGGTTGATGGACGGGAGTATGCCAGTGGCGCCACCACCGACAACCGGCGGGGTTTTGGTCGTCACGGCTACGTTCGGCACATACTGCCTGATGAACGACAGCTGGGCCGATGTTCGCGTGTACTTGCCATACCAGCCAAAATATTCCTGGCAGGAGACACCGGCGGAGACGATGCCCGCATGTACCCAGGCGCCGTCCACCTGCACCACTGCCGGGCCGCCGCTGTCGCCCTCGCAGGCATCCTTGCCCTCGTGATAGCCGGCGCAGAACTGGGCGGGGCTGATGGGGTAGGTATAGATGGCGTCGCAGGTACTGTCGGCAACCACCGGCAGGCTGACTTGGCGAAGAATCTCCGGATAGTACCAACTGGTGGACGAGTCGGCCAGTCCCCAGCCGAGCACGGTGACGAGTTTGCCGAGCAGGGAGGGCGGCGTGTTGTCCGCGGACTCTCCGGAGAACAGGGCGATCGGCGCCACCGGGGAGGGCACGCCCAGTTCCACCAGGGCGATGTCGTTGTACAGGGAGGTGCTGCTGAACTGCGGATGGATTCTGATCGATTTGACCGGGGTGCGGCTGCCGGTGAATTTGGTCAGATCATAGGCGCCCACGGCCACCTGGATTTTTGTGGCGGACATCCCCTGCACGCAGTGGGCCGCGGTGAGCACCCAGCTCTGGTCGATGAGCACGCCGCTGCAGAACTGCGCGTAAAAGACGCTGGGGTCGTCGGCAGAGAGCAGGGCGGCGATCCACGGCCAGGCGCCCGGGGCGGCCTGCACCCCGCCCAGGATCTTGCTCGTCGCGTCGATGGGGGCAAGAGGCGCGTCCTTGAGGTCAAGGGCAAGGGCCGGCTGGGTCCACCACACCAGCAGCAGGGCGAGTAGCAGTCGTGTCATGATCCGCTCCGTTCTTTTCCATGGCGGGTGCGCTCGGCAGGGTCGCTGCAGCGATGGCTCAGTCCTTCCAGGACAAGCCTTTTGCAGGAAATAGCACCCGCCCACCGCCGGCGCAAGGGAAATGACCGCAGGCTCCGGACAGGTCCAAACCGACCGGGGCGACCTTCCCCCAAGGCCACTCCGGATGGTTCACCCAAATCGGCAGCGGCCCGGTCCCACATCCTCCTTGCGTTTCCCGGCCCGGTCACTCTAAATGCAACTGTCAGGCCGTGGCCTTCAGCCTGACCGGAGGGGCGATGGACCAACGGATCGTGCTGGCCCACGACGGGTCGATCAATGCGGACTGGGTGTGCCGCTACGCCCTGCGCATGGCCGCGGCCCTGCCCGGACAGCGGCTGCTGCTGGTCCATATCCTCGACGGCTCGGTGGATCGGGCCCGCATCGAGGCCCGTTTCGCGGCCATTGCCCGCGAGTGCGCGCAGGAGGGGCTGCAC
>JAGODN010000047.1 GCA_017998195.1 Desulfobulbus sp.
GCCGATCAGGCCGGTGAAGTCGCCGATCAGGAACACCACCTGGTGACCGAGCGTCTGGAAGTGCTTGAGCTTCTGGATGAGCACGGTGTGGCCCAGGTGCAGGTCCGGGGCGGTCGGGTCGAAGCCTGCCTTGATGGTCAGGGGCACCCCGGTCTCCAGGGAGCGAGTGAGCTTCTTCACCAGGTCGTCCCGGGAATGAAAATCAACGGTGCCCCGCTCGATCAGGGCGATCTGCTCTGCTACGGACTTCATCATGCTCTCCGATTATTTGGCGTATTCCACCGCCCTGGTTTCACGGATGACCGTCACCCGGATCTGCCCGGGATAGGTGAGTTGCTCCTCGATGGCCTTGGCGATGTCGCGACTGAGCAGGACGGTCTCCTCGTCCCGGACCCGCTGACTGTCGACGATGATGCGCAGGTCGCGGCCCGCCTGGATGGCGTAGGACTTGTCAACCCCCTTGAAGCCGTTGGCGATCTTCTCCAGGTCCTCGAGCCGCTTGACGTAACTCTGCAGCATCTCCTTGCGAGCCCCGGGGCGGGCGCCGGAGAGGGCGTCGGCGCTCTGCACGAGCACGTCGAGCACGCTCTTCGGCGGCTGATCCTCGTGGTGGGCGCCGATGGCGTAGACGATGTCCTCGGCCTCGCCGTACTTGCGGGCCAGGTCGCGGCCGATGATGGCGTGCGAGCCCTCGACCTCGTGGTCCACCGCCTTGCCGATGTCGTGCAACAGGCCGGCGCGCTTGGCCTTTTTCACGTCCAGGCCGAGTTCCGCGGCCATCACCCCGCACAGAAAGGCCACCTCGAGCGAGTGCTGGAGGATGTTCTGGCCGTAGCTGGTGCGGTACTTGAGCCGGCCGACCAGGTTGATCAGGTCCACGTGCATGCCGTGGGCGCCGACGTCGAAGGTCGCCTGCTCGCCGGACTCGCGGATGCCGACCTCCAGATCCTCGGACACCTTCTGCACCACCTCCTCGATCCGCGCCGGGTGGATGCGGCCGTCGGAGATGAGCTGTTCCAGCGCCAGCCGGGCCACCTCACGGCGGATCGGGTTGAAGCCGGAGAGAATGACCGCCTCGGGCGTGTCGTCGATGATGATATCAATGCCCGTGGCCGCCTCTATGGCGCGGATGTTCCGGCCCTCCCGGCCGATGATGCGTCCCTTCATCTCGTCGTTGGGCAGGGGCACCATGCTCACGGTGCGATCGGCCACGTAGTCGCCGGCATAGCGGGCGATGGCCAGGGCGAGGATGTTCTTGCCCTTGCGGTCCGCCTCGAGCTTCATTTCGGTCTCGATGCGGGCCAGCCGCTTGGCGCAGTCCATGCGCGCCTCGCTCTCGATGGACTGCATGAGCTGGGCCTTGGCCTCTTCCCGGTCGATGCCGGCGATCTGCTCCAGTTTGTAGCGCTGTTCGTCGATCAGTCCTTCCAACTGCCGTTTCTGTTCGACCACCTCGTGTTCGCTGGTTCCCAGGCGTTCCTCGCGGTATTTCAGGCTGGTCTGCTTTTCCTCGAGTATCTGGAACTCGCGCTGGACCTCGTCGAATTTCCGGTTCAGGCGCCGCTGGTCCTCCTTCAATTCCTGGCGGCTCGCCTTCAACTCACGGTCAGCCTCCTGCTTGATCTGCAGGGCCTCCTCCTTGGCGTGGAGCAGGGCCTCCTTCTTGATCTGCTCGGCTTCGCTGATGGCGTTTTCAATGATCTGGCGTCCCTGCAGGGCGATATTCCGCTGGTTGCCTTCCACCAGTCGCTTGCGCAGGTAGACCCCTATGGCCAATCCGGCCGCCAGGTTGCCCAGGGCCAGAAGCAGTGTCAGTATATTCAGTTCCATCGGTGTGCACCTTCAACGCTCTATGAGAAAACAGCCCCCGGCCCGCAGACGGGCGGAACTGTAGAGTGAAGGGATGGGAAAGGGAGGCCGCCCCGCGCCAAGCAAGGCGCAGTCGGACCATCAGGGGGGAACAGCGGCAGACATCCGTCGCACGGGGGCATCAGGGGATGCCCGCAACGCGTCTTTCTGTCTGAAAGTGCGGGAAAAACCCGGTATCGCAGAGAAGCACTGCCGGTTCGCTCACAAAACGGAGCCTGTGGCAAGGTCACTGGTATATGGTCAACCTGATCGAATCAGGGGGTGTTTCGTCCACACCTGGGCCCGCTGTCTCCGCGCTGCCCATTCGTACCAACCCTCGGCACCGGTGCAGGTCGCTGCCGCAACCGGTGTGTCCATATGATCAACAGCGGTCCGTGCCGCTGGCGTGCAAAACAAGCCCCCGCGCTGCCGTGTCAACGAAATGATTAAACCTAAGTGTATTAGGTGGGCAGTGCCCATGCCGGCTGCTGGAGTTCCGTGCGGATATCCATGGTCCGACAGCAAGGCTGCCCTTTTCGGAAGAGTTGGCTCAATACTCCGCTGATCACCAACAGAGCAGGGGTTTTCTTACGACTGGCACCATACCGCAGATCGCCGCTTCCCGCAAAACGATAATCCGAAAGAGGATCAGTCGAGGGCGATCCCCACCTTGTCGGCGAGGTTCGCCAGGGTCCGCTGCTGCGCCTGCCGGTAATCCTGATATTCCCGTTGCAACTGGACGTACCTGGCGGTCATGCGCAGACAGCCGAGCACCAGGATCTTGCTCGACGGCACCGCGCTCCGGCCCACCTTCTCGCCGGCTTCCAGTTCCTGGCGGAGCAGGTCGATCACCTCCTCGACCTCGTCCTCGGGAGCATCACTGTAGAAGGTGAACTCCTGGCCGAACAGGTGAAAACGTACCAGACGATCCTGCATCGGTTTCTGTCAGCGGAAGGGCGGGGTGCTGCTGTCAGTTGTCGCCGCCTTCGGCGAACATCGCTCCCTCGCCGCCGGCCGGACCACCGGCATGCTCGCTCTCCCACTGCTCGATGCGGTCGAGCAGGCCGGCAACACGGGAACCGACCTCGGTCCGCTCACTGCTCAGGTTGGCGACGTTGTTCTTCAGATCCGCGCACTCGGCATCGCGTTCCCGCAGGGTTTCCTGCAGGGCAAGGTAGTCCGCTTTCAACTGATTGTATTTATTGAGAAGCTTATCAACAAACTGTTCGAGGCGCTGCAGTTCCGTCGTATTGTCCATGACACTTTCCTTGAGCTTTAAATTGCTGAAAAAGTGGAAAAACTTCCGCCCCCGCACCATTCGTGCAGCAAACAGGGCACCACTATACAGATCGTCCCCAGTGAACGCAAGGACTTTGCTGGCAGCGCGAACGGTGACGGTTCTTTCGCCCGGCCGGCTACAGGCGACTGTAGCTCCAGCCCACCGGAAGCCCGTTTGCATAGGGCATGAAGCCGTGGAACAACCGCGGATCGTGGTCGAACACCAGCGGCAGGAAGTACCGGTCCCCTTCCCACATGGGCAGCCGCTCCAGGGCGGCCAGCGGGTGCCAGGCCAGATCGCCCTCGTCGTTGCGGGCCAGCGGCGTGCCGCTGAAGGCGGTGATCAGGAAGATGAACCCGAGCCAGTTCTCGCCGTCCGGACCGAAACCGGTCCAGTTGATGGTGCCGCGCAACTGCATGGCCGTGCACTCGAGGCCGGACTCCTCGCGGATCTCCCGCCGCATGCAGCCGACCACGTCCTCGTCCGGGTGCATCTTGCCGCCAAGACCGTTGTACTTGCCGAGATGCTGGTCCCCGGTCCGGGCGTTGCGGTGCACGAGCAGGGTCTCTTGCCCGTCCGGAGAGAGGATGTAGCCGAGGGTGCCGATGATGGGCGTGTACATGGGCGTTTTCCGGAAAACGTTTCAGGACAAATCATTGCCGCCGGCAGCCGGCGGCCTGCGACTTTTGATGCCGGTCCGGACGCGATGTGCTACACTACCATCATGTCAACCGGCGTACAACCCTGCAACCCGTCCCGCACACCGCCCATCGCCCCATGATCCGTTCCCTCCCCGGGCCCGCTGCCGGCAGGCCGCTCGCCCGCAGCCTGTGGCTCCTCATCCTGCTCGGCTGGTGTCTGCTGCTGCCGGCCCCGGCCCGGGCCGCCGATAAATTTCCCATCTACCCGTGCATCCGGGCCAACGTCGCCTTCTGGGAGGACATCTACGGTCGCTACACCACCCGCCAGGGGGTGCTCCACGACAGTGAAGACCTCGGTCGCGTGTACACCGTGGTCGAACTGGTGGACTGGCAGGCGACCGATGCGGCGCGCATCAACAACGAGCGCATCCGCGCCGCCAGGGAACGGGTGAGCGACATCCTCACCGACCTGGGCGACGGCAAGCGACCGGTCACCCGGGCGGAGCACCACATCGCCTCCCTGTTCCCGCCGAAGCGGCACACCACCTTCCACAAGGCCCGGGAAAACATCCGCCTGCAGCTCGGCCAGAAGGACCGGTTCTACGAAGGGGTGGTCCGCTCGGGGAAATACCTCGCCCAGTTCAAGCAGCATTTCGTCAACCAGGGACTGCCGCCGGAGTTGGCCTACCTGCCCCACGTCGAATCGTCGTTCAACCCCAGGGCCCACAGCAAGGCCGGGGCGTCCGGCCTGTGGCAGTTCACCCGCGCCACCGGCCGGGAATACATGACCGTCGACGAGGCGGTGGACGAGCGGCTCGACCCCTACGTGGCCACCCGGGCCGCGGCCCGGCTGCTCCAGACCAACTACGCCCAGTTGAAGAGCTGGCCGCTGGCGATCACCGCCTACAACCACGGCCGGGCGGGCATGATCCGCGCGGTCCGGGAAAAGGGCAGCTACGAGAACATCTTCCGCACCTACCGGCAGGGTTCCTTCCAATTCGCCTCGCGCAATTTCTACCCGGAATTCCTCGCCGCCTTGCGGGTGGCCAAACGGCTGGCCGCGGCCCCGGGGGTGCCGTTCGAGCGACCCGAGCCGACCGTGACCTTCCGACTCAAGGAGGACATGCCCAGCGACCGACTGCGCTCGAACTTCGCCCTCTCCCGGAGTGAATTCGCCCGCCTGAACCCGGCCCTGCGCAAGCCCGTACTCGACGGCCAGGTGCCGGTGCCCAGGGGCTACCTGGTGCGCCTGCCGAAAACCGGCCGGACAGAGCAAGCGACCGCCGGCACCCGGACCAGCGTGCCTGCGGCCAAAACAATCGTCCGCCACACGACCGTGCCCGCGGTCAAGGCCGGGCCCGGGACCAGGGCGATTGCCACCGCCAAGGCCCCGACCGTGGGCAAGGGCCGGCCCGCGGTCAAGGGACCGGTGCACCGGACCGTCCGCCACACGGTGCGCAAGGGCGACACCAGCTTCTCCATCGCCCGGCAGCACCAGATCTCCCTGCAGGATCTGATGACCGCCAACAACCGCAGCGTTCAGGAACCCATCCGCATCGGTGAAACCCTGATCATTCCCACCCGGCACAGCAGCCTGCTGCCCCGGAAATCCGCCATCAGCTCAACCAACTAAGAGAACGCGATCATCATGGATATCTCGAAAACCATTGCCGAATTGAAACAACGCCCCGACTTCACCGAGAAGGTCGGCATGATCCTCGTCCACAACGGCGTGGTGCGCGCCTGGTCGCGCCAGGACCGGGCCGGGGTCACGGCCCTGGAAACCGTGGTCGACCCGCACACGGTGGAGCGGCTGCGCCAGGAATACCTTAAAAAACCAGGCATTTACGAAATCATCATCGAGGGCTGCTCGGGCCGGTATCAGCCCGGTGACGACCTGCTCTTCATCCTCGTGGCCGGCGACGTGCGCGAGCACATCAAGCCGGTGCTCGCCGAACTGCTCGACCGGGTCAAGGCCGAGGCGGTCACCAAGAAAGAGATCCCTGCCTGACCAGCGGGCCGGCCCATGCCCGCCGCACCCGCCGCCGTCCTGATCGACCGGTTCCGGGAGATCAGGACCCTGCCGCACATCGTTGCCCGGCTCACCCAGCTGGTCAACGACCAGGAATCGACCCTGCAGGACTTCGAGGCGGTCATCCGCCTCGACCCGGCCCTGGTGGCCAGGCTGCTGACAGTGGTGAACAGCGCCTGGTTCGGCCTGAAGCGCAAGGTGGACTCCATCTCCCGGGCCGTGGCCCTGCTCGGCACGAAGAACCTCCGCAACATCGCCATCACCGACGCGGTCCAGGGCATGCTCTGCCACCGGGCCGGCTCCGCCGGCTTCTCGCCGGTGCGGCTGTGGCTGCACAGCGCCGCCTCGGGCATCTGCGGCAAGATGATCGCCGAGCGGATCTTCGCCATCAACGGCGACGACGCCTTCCTGTGCGGCATCCTCCACGACATCGGCCTGATCGTCGAACTGGAAACGAGCGAAGCACGCTTTTTCGAGCTGATGGACCGGCTTGCGGCCACCGGGCCGACCATCGTCGACCTGGAGCGGGAGCTGTTCGCCACCGACCACGGCGAGATCGGCGCCCTGCTCGCCCGCGAATGGCAGATCGCCGAGCCGGTGGCCGCGGCCATCGCCGACCACCACCGCACCGACCTGGTGGTGCCGCCGCAATCCCCCGCCGGCATCCTGCAGATGAGCGAATACCTGGTCCACCAGCTCGGCCACGGGGTCAAGGAAGGGGTTCCGGCCAGCCTCGCGCCCGAACTGGCGGCCCACATCCAGGCCAATGTCGAGGAGTACCGGGCCGTGGCCGAGGACCTGCCGGCCGAGATGGATCGAACCAGACAACTCTACGGCGCCTGAGGCCGGGTTCATGCCCTTCACCACCCTGTTTGCCGACCTCGCCGACCCCGGCCTGGAACTTGTCGCCCTGCGCGAGCATCTCGAACGGGAAACCGGCCTGCTCGTGTTCGCCTGCCGGGACGAGGCCGGCCGCCACACCGCCTCCGCCGCCTTCCCCCTGCACGAGGACGAGGCGGCAAGGCTCATCGCCGCCTGCGGCCGGGACCGGAGCGAGACGATCCGAACCGCGGACGGCGGATTTTTTTCGCTCATCGCCGTGCCCGAACTCCGCTGCACCGTGCTGGCCGTGACCGCGCCGGGGATGCCGGCCGTGGCAGGCGTCTGGCCGGCGGAACTGATCCGGCTGGCCGTGCGTCTCTTCCTGGCCCGCCGCGACACCGCGGCCCTTGCCGAGCGCCTGCGCACGCATAAAAAACAGGCCGAGCGACAGGCCGCGGTGCTCGAGCGCAAGTACCAGGACATCCTCGCCGAAAACGAACAGAACCACCGCCGGCTGGCCGAACAGCAGCAGCACTACTCGGCTACCCTGCAGGCGGAAATCCAGCGGCAGACCGAGGAATTGCGCACCGCCAAGGGTGCCGCGGAAGCGGCCAACACGGCCAAGAGCGCCTTCCTGGCCACCATGAGCCACGAAATCCGCACACCCATGAACGCCATTCTCGGCTTCACCGACCTGCTCATGGAAACCGGATTGGACAGCGAGCAGCACGCCTTTGCCCGCACCATCCGGACCAGTGGCGACGCCCTGCTCACCCTGCTCAACGACCTCCTCGATTTCTCCAAGATCGAGGCCGGCCGGCTCGACCTCGAACAGGTCCCCTTCGCCCCGGCGACCATCGCCCGCGAGGTCTGCACCCTTGTCCGGCCGCGGGTCGGCACCCGGGCCATCGCCATCCGCTGCCGCATCGAGCCGCAGCTGCCGGCACAGCTCCGCGGCGACCCGGGCCGCTTCCGCCAGGTGCTCGTCAACCTGATGGACAACGCGGTCAAGTTCACCCACGCCGGCGAGGTCGAGCTGGCGCTGTTCGCCGACGGGGCGGATGCGGCGGGCATCGACCTGCACGCCACGGTCCGCGACACCGGCATCGGCATCCCCGCCGACAAGTTGGAGGCCATCTTCGCCGCCTTCCGCCAGGCCGACGACTCCACCACCCGCGAGTACGGCGGTACCGGCCTGGGACTCTCCATCTGCCGGAGAATCGCCGAACTCATGGGCGGCCGGGTGTGGGCGGAAAGCCGGCCCGGCCAGGGCTCGACCTTCCACTTCACCGCCCGGCTGGCCCCGGGGGCCGGGGAAGCGGTCACGGCGCCAGCACCCGTGTCGGCAGCGGCCGCGGTCGCCAGCACCTCGACCGGTGCAAGCGGACGACCGGCCCGGGTGCTGCTGGCCGAGGACAACCCGGTCAACCGGCGGCTGGCCGAGATCCTGCTCACCCGGGCCGGCTGCACGGTGACAACGGCCGTCACCGGCCGGCAGGCGGTGGACCTGTGCATGCGCTCAGCCGAAGGGTTCGACCTGATCCTCATGGACGTGCAGATGCCGGAGCTGGACGGGCTGGCGGCCACCGCCGAACTGCGCGGCCGCGGCTGCACCGGCGTGCCCATCGTCGCCATGACCGCCGGCGCCCTCCAGGGCGACCGGGAACGGTGCCTGGCCGCGGGCATGAACGATTACCTGGCCAAGCCGGTGCGGGCCGAGCAGCTGCTCGCCCTCCTTGCCACCTGGCTGCACCGGCAGCCCGCACCATGAAGGCGCCGGCCGACCGGCACCGTCCCGGCCGGGGCGAGCGGTTGCGCGCCTGGGCCTTCTCGACCGCGCCGGCCGCGGGCCGGGCCGGGGCCTGGGGCCGCAGCTGCGCGCGCATCCTGCTGATCATGCATGCGGAGTACTTCCGCACGCACATCACCATCCGCGCCTCGGCCCTCACCTTCGCCATTCTCCTCTCCATCGTGCCCCTGCTGGCCCTGTCCACCTCGATCCTCAAGGGGCTGGGCACCGACGCCCAGCTGCGCCAGGCCGCGGTCCGGGTCATCGAGCAGCTGGTCCCGCCGCCGCCCGCAGCGACCGGGAACGCACCGCCGCCACCGGCCGAACTACCGGCGGAGGCCTCGTTCTCCGCCCACCTGCACCACGCCGTGGACCTGGTGTTCGACTACGTGGACCGGACCAATTTCGCGGCCCTTGGCCTGATCGGCGTGATCGGCCTGATCGTGGTCGTGCTGCTCGTCCTCGCCTCCATCGAGGACGCCATGAACGCCATCTGGCACACCCGCCGGGGCCGGTCGCTGCTGCGCAAGCTCATGGACTACCTGGCCCTGCTGCTGCTGCTGCCGCTGTCCATCAACATCGCCCTGGCGGCCGAGGCCATCGTCGCCAGCCGGCGGATCATGGAGCAGGTCAGCCTGATCGTGCCGAGCGCCTGGCTGGCCGCCCTGCTCATCAAGCTGGTGCCCTTCCTGTGCGTGGTGCTCACCCTGATGTTTCTCTACCTGTTCTTCCCGCACACCCGGGTACACACCGGCGCGGCCTTTGCCGGCGCGCTGTTCGCGGCGGTGTTCTGGTTCATCGTCCAGAAGATCTACGTCGCACTCCAGCTCGGGGTGGCCAACTACAACGCCATCTACGGCTCGTTCGCCACCATTCCGCTCATGCTCGTCTGGCTGCAGATCGGCTGGACCTTCATCCTGCTCGGCGCGGTGCTGGCCCACGCGGTCCAGCACCACCGCCACTACCGCCCCCAGGGCGCATTGCTGACGCCGCAGCGGCGGCTGCAGACCGCCATGGAGGTGCTGCTGGCCGTGTATGCGGACTTCGCCCGGCGCCAGCCCAGCCGCCTGGCCGCACTCGCCGGCCGCATCCCGGGCACCGGCCCGGCGGAGGTCGAGACCGTGGCCCGGCAGCTCGCCCGCGGCGGCCTGCTCGACCTTCGCGGCGAGAGCGGCGAGGAGACACTGGTGCCGGTGACGCCGGCGGAAAACCTGCGCGGGGCCGAACTCGTCCGGCTGGTGCTCGGTGACGAGACCCTGCCGACCGACACCGGCCGGCTCGCCGCGGAGGCGGTGGCCGCCGCCGGCCGCAGCCTGGACGCCGGCCTCGACCTGGCCCGGCAGACCACGTCGGCGATCAGCGCCCCCCTCCCCCTGGCGCTGCCGGACGAACCGCAGGAACCGGCCAAACCGCCCGCGCCCGCTCCCCGCTGAGCGAGGCGCCGGTGCGGCTCAGTCGGTGCGGAGCAGGTCGTGCGCCCGCCGCAGCCGTTCGACCATCTCCGTTGCGGTCAGGCCCGTGTCCCGGGCAATCTCCGTCCAGTCCCAGTCGTCCGCATGGGCCGCGCTGTTGCCCGGCACCCACGCGTTTTCCCGGCCGAGCAGGGCGTAGCGAGCACGCGCGTACGCTCCCAGGTCCCAGCCACGGACCAGGTTTTCCAGCCAGAAGATGCAGGCGACATTGATGTACCCGGGCAGGTCCGCGAACGACGGCCACTCCGGCCAGTGGTCGTCGGGCCGCTGCTGGCCGGTGGCGGCGCACATGGCCGCCTGCCAGCGGCGGTCGATGGCCGCGACCAGGTCAGGCTGATCGAGCCGGGCCAGCGCGGCCCGGTGCTCGTGGAAATCGGACGGCCGGCTGGCGCCGACGCTGATCGTCGTCACCTCCGGCCGCAGCAGGCACACGAGGTCGTTGAACTGCATGGGTGAGAGCGGCGCGCACAACCTGCCCAGCAGGGGGGGCGGATGGTGGAGCCTGCCGCCCTTGTCCGTGGGGCTGATGATGAACACGCCCAGGTCGCGGGCCGCCGCCTGCTCGAGTACCGCGGTGTGGCGCCGGAAGATGGCGTACCAGTGCAGGTTGACATAGTCGAAACCGCCGTCGCCGCGGTGACGGACCGCGTCCAGGAGCACCCCGGTC
>JAGODN010000370.1 GCA_017998195.1 Desulfobulbus sp.
CCCGCCAGGCGCCGGGCGAGGGCACGGCGGCCGGTCGCCTGGCCGTCGCGCCGGTCCTGGGGCGGTGTGCGGCGGCCGAGGATGCGGATGGTCAGAACCCCTGCCGGTCCAGGGTGCGGTACTGGATCGCCTCGGCCACGTGCGCGGTTTGGGGCGAATCAACGCCGGCCAGGTCGGCGATGGTCAGGGCGATTTTGAGGATGCGGTGATAGGCCCGGGCCGACAGCCCGAGCCGGGTAATGGACTGGGTGAGCAGGTTGGCCGCGGCCGCATCCAGGCGGCAGAAGCGCTTGACCTCGCGGGAACCCATGCGGGCGTTGCAGTGCAGCCCGGCCGTGTCGCGGAAGCGGTGCTGCTGGCGGGCGCGGGCCGCATTGACGCGGGCGCGGATGGTCTCCGAGGACTCACCCGCCGGCTGGCCGATGAGGTCGCGCACCGGCACCGCCGGCACCTCGAGGTGCATGTCGATGCGGTCGAGCAGCGGTCCGGACAGGCGGCTGCGGTAGCGCTGCACCTGCACCGGGCTGCAGCTGCAGGCGCGCACCCGGTCGCCCAGGTAGCCGCAGGGGCAGGGATTCATCGCCGCCACGAGCATGAACCGGGCCGGGAAACGGAGGCTGGTGGCCGCCCGGGCGATGGTCACGGCGCCGTCCTCGAGCGGCTGGCGGAGCACCTCGAGCACGTGCTTCTTGAACTCGGGCAGCTCGTCGAGGAAGAGCACGCCGTTGTGGGCCAGCGACACCTCGCCCGGCCGCGGCACGTGGCCGCCGCCGATCAGGCCGGCGTCCGAAACGGTATGGTGGGGCGAGCGGAACGGCCGGGTGACGAGCAGCGGTGTCTGTTCCGGCAGCAGTCCGGCAGTGGAAAAGACCTTGGTGGTCTCGATGGCCTCGTCCAGGGTCAGGTCCGGGAGGATGGTGGGCAGCCGCCGGGCCATCATGGTCTTGCCCGTGCCGGGCACGCCGGCAAGCAGGATGTTGTGACCGCCGGCAGCGGCGATCTCCATGGCCCGCTTGGCGTGCTCCTGGCCGCGCACGTCGCTGAAATCCACCGGGTAGTGGTCGTGGCGGGCGAACAGCGCGGCCGGGTCGATGCTCAGCGGCTCCAGCACGGTCGCCCCGGCGAGAAAGGCCACCGCCTGGTCGAGCCGCTCGATCGGGTAGACCGCGAGCCCCTGGACAATGGCCGCCTCGGCCACGTTGGCCGCCGGCACCAGCAGGCGGCGCATGCCCTCCTGGCGGGCGGCCAGGGCCATGGGCAGGACGCCGGGCACCGGCCGGACCGAGCCGTCCAGGCTGAGTTCGCCGGCGATCACCGTGCCGTCCAACTGGTCGTGGGCAAACAGCCCGCCGGCGGCAAGAATGCCCACGGCAATGGGCAGGTCATAACCCGTGCCCTCCTTCTTGACCGCGGCCGGGGCCAGGTTGACCGTGATCCGGCGAGGCGGGAACTCGTAGCCCGAGTTCCTGATCGCGGCCCGCACCCGATCCTTGGCCTCGCGCACCGCGCCCTCGGCCAGGCCCACGGTGGAAAAGGACGGCAGCCCCTGGGCCAGGTCCACCTCCACCTGGACCATCAGCCCGTCCACCCC
This sequence comes from Desulfobulbus sp., assembly GCA_017998195.1. GTDB lineage: Bacteria > Desulfobacterota > Desulfobulbia > Desulfobulbales > Desulfobulbaceae > Desulfobulbus. The sequence goes on from JAGODN010000370.1 coordinate 1,592, forward strand.
GACCACGGCCGCGCCGATCACCCGGGCGAGCATGGCGTCTCCGCGTACATGGCCTGCAGTTCGGCCGACGGGCCACCGCCCCGGGCCGCGTCGATGGGCAGCGGGCCGAGGATCTCGAACCCCTCGCCGCCGTTCTTCACCGCCTCCACCAGTGCCAGCCGGGCGCAGGCGGCGCCGGGCCAGGCGACCACCGGCTGCAGCCGCCGGGGGGTAAGCCGGTGGCTCTGGAGCACGGCGAGCAGGGTGGCCGTGCGCAGGGCCGGGTAGACGACCACCACCCGCCCGCGGTTGCGCACCGCAAAGGCGGCGGCGCGGACAAAATCGGCCAGGTCGCCGTGCAGTTCGTGGCGGGCCCGGGCCGCCTGGTCGTGGTCGCTCAGCCGGCCGCTGCCCAGGCGGCGGTAGGGCGGGTTGGCCACCACCAGGTCAAAGGACTCCGCGGCGAAGAGCTCACCCATGGCGCGCAGGTCGCCGCACACCACCCGCACCCGCTTGGCGAATCCGTTGCGCCGGGCGTTGTCCGCGGCCAGGGCGGCCAGGTCCGCCTGTACCTCCAGGCCGCAGACGGTGATTTCGGGATTGCGGTGGGCCAGGATCAGGCCGATCACGCCGCAGCCGCAGCCGAGATCGAGCACCCGGTCCGCGGCCGCCGGCCGGGCGAAATGGGCGGCCAGCACCGCATCCACGGAGAAGCGGTAGCCGTGCTCGGGCTGGCGGCAGATCAGCCGACCGGCAAACAGGGTGTCGTCGCTGCGTTCGGATGCAGGGGCAGGGACAGGGGGCACGGGGCGACTCCGCGGGCAGGGAACAACGGGTGGGTGCCATTGGGCTGGCAGAGCGGGGCCTTTCCTGCTACAATCCCCCGCTTTCCGGAACCACTGGACAGCTCGTTGAAACTGTTTACCATTTCCGGCAGACGCGGCGCAAGCCGCATTTCTTCGCCTAGAACCACGCCGGCCGGTGCGCCGGTCCACCTGTGCAGGAGCCTTCCATGGACATCTACATCACCACCCATTTCTGCGGCGGCCACCACCTCCGCGCCTACCCGGGCGACTGCGAGAACCCGCACGGCCACAACTGGAAGGTCAAGGTGACGGTGCGCGCCGACCGGCTCGACCCGCTCGGCATGGGCATCGATTTCCGCCAGCTGAAACGGGCCGTGGGGGCGGTGATCGACGAACTGGACCACAAGAACCTGAATGATCACCCGTCCTTCCAGGAGCGCAACCCCTCCTCCGAGCACATCGCCATGTTCCTGTTCGACTCTCTGCGACAGCCGCTCCAGTCCGACCGCTTTCGGCTGTACAGCGTCGAGGTGCTGGAGACCGACACGAGCGG
>JAGODN010000048.1 GCA_017998195.1 Desulfobulbus sp.
TAGCGGTCAGGATTCAGCGCCTTTTCCACCCCGGCCGCGCCCCGCAGGGAAACCTCACGCTCATCCGACGTGCCGCCGGCGATGAGCGCCAATCGCAATTTTGCCATACTCCGTCTCCTCTGGTGAAATTCCCGGCACCGCCCCGTCGCCGCGCCGTGGCCGGTATCGTATCCCATCGGGCCGCAAGAAAACAGCCAAAAGCGCGCCGGCCGGCCAGCCGCCGCGGGTTTTGGCCGATCCCCAGGCCGGCGGAAACCGACTGAAATACAGTTCTTTGCATTGACATTCAACGGCCGAGCGGCTAGTTTAACCCGTCCGTCAAACCATTCCCTTACTAACGGCTCCGGCCAACCACCAAAGGAAGTGATGCAATCATGATCGAAGTAGATGTCAGAGGTGACCTCGAATACGCGATCCGCCAGTTGAAGAAGAAACTGCAGATCGACGGAATCAAACGTGAGCTGAAACGGCGCGAGTACTACGAGAAGCCCAGCGTGAAAAAACGCCGCAAAGCTGCCGAGGCCCTGCGTAAACTTCGGAAGTTCAACCGGATGAGATCCCGGATGTGAACGCTGCGCCCCGGCGGCCCAGCCGTCGGGGCGTTGTTCGTCCCCCCCTTTGCCCCGCACGCCCCTGCACCTCGCCGACTACACCGACAACCTGCATTTTTTCCTGCAGTACCTGACCATCCAGCGCCGGCTGGCCGCCAACACCGTGGCCGCCTACCGGGCCGACCTGGAATCCTTTCTCCGCTTCCTGACCGATGTCTGCCGGCCGCGGCCCGAACGCATCGGCCGCCCCCAGGTCGAGCAGTTCCTGCAGCACTCTCACCAGCGGGGCATCAGCGCCCGCTCCAATGCGCGCCGGCTGGCCGCCCTGCGCGCCTACTGCACCTTTCTCATTGCCCAGGGGAGGCTGGTCGACAGCCCCCTGGCCGGCATTGACACGCCCAGGACCGGTCACAGCCTGCCCAAGGCCCTGACCCAGGCCGAGGTCGACGCTCTGCTCACCCCGCCGGCGCACCGGCCGCCGCTGGCGCTGCGCAACTACGCCATGCTCCACCTGCTCTACGGCTCCGGGCTGCGCGTCAGTGAACTGGTGCAGCTGCCGCTCTTCGGCTGTAACCTGCAGAGCTGTCACCTGCGCATCCTCGGCAAGGGCGACAAGGAGCGGATCGTGCCCTTTTCCACGGCCGCCGCCGAACGCGTCGCCGACTACCTGGAACGGGGCCGGCCGCTGCTGCTCAAGGGCCGGCCGTGCCCCCTGCTGTTCGTCTCCAACCGGGGCGCCGGCATGACCAGGAACCGCTTCTGGCAGATCATCGGCGACATCGCCCTGGCCGCCGGCATCGGCAAAGCGATCAGTCCGCACATGCTCCGCCACTCCTTCGCCACCCACCTGCTGGCCGGCGGCGCCGACCTGCGCGCGGTGCAGATGATGCTCGGCCACGCCGATATCGCCACCACCCAGATCTACACCCGGATCGACACCGCCCGGCTCAAATCCACCCACCGCCGCTTCCATCCGCGCGGCTGATCCCGGGCCGCGCTAGCTGGCCCCCTCCGGCCGGCCGGTGATCGGCAGGGCAACGGTGAACACGGTTTCGCCTGGACGGGAGCGCACCTCGATGGTGCCGCCGTGGGCGCGGACGATGCCGTAGGAAACCGGCAGTCCCAGGCCGGTTCCCTCCACCGCGGGCTTGGTGGTGAAGAAGGGCTCGAAGATGCGGCCCAGGTCCTCGGGCCGGATGCCCGGGCCGTTGTCGGCAAAGCTGACCACCGCCATGCCGTCCTCGAGCGCCGTGGTGATGGTCAGTCGGCCGCCAGGCCCCGAGCCGGCCAGGGCGTCGCTGGCGTTGAGCAGCAGGTTGACGAACACCTGGCGGAGCTGGTCTTCCACCGCCCGCAGGCGGATGTGCTGGGCGCCGAAGGCCCGTTCCACGCCGATGCCCTTGCGGTCCAGGTAGGTGCGGTGCAGGGCGAGCACCTCCTCGAGCAGCCGGTGGAGGTCGCAGGGAGTCTTCCGTTCGCTGGACGGGCGGTTGAGCGGCTGCAGGTCGCGGATGAGGCTGCGCATCCGGTCGCACTCCTCTTCGGCCAGCTGCAGCAGCTGGCGATCGTCCGGGGCGAGTTCCGGCCGCTGCTTGACATCGCGCAGGGCGAAGCGGATGCCGAGCAGCGGGTTGCCGAACTCGTGGGCGAGCGAGGCGGTCATGCGGCCGACCAGCTCCATTTTCTGGGCATGCTGGAGGTGCGCGGTCAACTCCCGTTCCCGGCTGATGTCCCGGCCCATGGCCACCACGTGGGTGAGCCGGTCGGCCCGGTCATGGATAGGGAAGATCAGGATTTCCAGGGTGAAGCGGCGGCCGCCGGCCGAGTCGCCCGCCAGGGTGCCGGTCCACGGAAGGCGGCTGCGGATCGCGGAGCGGATCGCGGACGCATGGGTCTTGAGGCGCAGGGCCGGCAGACAGTGGAAGGCGCGGGCGCCGACAATCGCGGCGGCCTCGGCGCCGGTCACCCGGGTGAAGCTGGTGTTCACATATTCGACCACGCCCCGGGCATCGGTGATGAGGATCAGGGCCGGGGCCTGGCGGATGACCTCGGTGAGCAGCTGTTTCTCCTGTTCGAGCCGATGCTGGCGGCTGGTGTCGGCAAAGAAGGCCACCGCGCCGGTGCACTGTCCCGCCTCGACCACCGGGTAGGAGCGCAGCGACAGCCGCAGCGGCCTTCCGTCCGGCCGGCAGAACGGCAGGCCCTCTGTCTGCAGCACCTGGCCGGTACGCAGGGTGGCGCGGATCTGTTCGCCCGGCCCCGGGTCCAGCCCGAACCGCACGCACTGCTGGTCGAGCAGGGCGGGCAGGTCCGCGCCGACCAGGGCAATCGGCTCGCCGATGAGAAAGCCGTCGAGTCCGACCCGGTTGGCAAAGGTGCAGCACCCCGCCGCGTCCACGCCGAAGATCGCCTCGCTGGTGGCGTCGAACAGGAGACGGAGACGCTGTTCCTGCAGGCGGAGATCGGCAAAGGCGCGGGCGCCGCTCCGGCAGAGGTCGTTGAGGGCCGTGGCCGCCCGGTCCATCTCGTCCGGGTCGCGTCCGGCGGGCCGGTCGAGCACAAGCGGCGCCGGCTCGCCGCGCCGCAGGTCGATGGCCTGCACGTGCTCGGCCAGCTGCGTCAACCGGCCGGCGATGGTCCGGCGGAAGAGCAGGAGCAGGAAACCGGCGACCAGGAAGGTCTTCACGCTGTTGCTGCACAGCAGGATGACCACCCGGCGCAGCAGCCGGCGATGAACCCCGTCCAGGGAGGCCGCCACCTGCAGCTCGCCGATCCGCTCCGGGCCGCGACCGGTGGTGTAGACCAGGGGAAAGGTGTGCGCGAGGGCCTTGCCCTCCGGTGGCGCGCCCTTGGCCCAGGCGATGCGGCCGTCCATGCTCACGGCGGCGTAGACGATGTCCTGGCGCCGGGTCAGCCCCTCGAGTTGCAAGTTGATCTGCAGGTCGTCGAGGATCCACACGCTTTCTTCCATGGAGCGCACGCTGGTCTCCGCCACCGAGGTGAAAAAAACCCGGATGTTGCGCAGTTCCTGGCGGTAATCGAGAAACAGTTGCACACAGGTGGCGATCACCGCCAGGACGGTGCTGAACAGGATGACCTGGACGGTGAGGCGGGCGGCGATGCTGGTGGGTGACAGAGACAGCACGGCAGGTTCCTCGTCAGGAGGCAAACGGCACCGGCCGCAGGGGCGGCGGGCGGTTTTGGCCGCTCACGGCACCTCGAGCAGCGGACCGGGCCGGTGCTGGCCGGCGAGCCGCACCGAAACCCCGGCACAGCCGACGAGCCCCCGGCCGACCTCGTCGAGCACCCGGTCCGGGTGGTTGTTCACCTCGCTCAAGTGGGCGAGCACCAGCAGGCGCAGCCGCTCGGCCGCCAGATCGGCGGCAAAGCGCACCGCCTCGCCATTGGCCAGGTGGCCCATGGAGGATTGCACCCGCTGCTTGAGCGGCAGCGGGTAGGGGCCGTCGCGGAGCATCTGCACATCGTGGTTGGCCTCGAGCACGAGAGCGCTGCAGCGCTCCAGGTGATGGCGGATCAGCCGGGTGATGCGGCCGGTGTCGGTGCAGTAGCCGAGGGAGGCCGCACCGTCACTGACCACGAAGCCCACCGGGTCGGCGGTGTCGTGGGAAACGGCAAAGGGATGCACGGCCAGGTCGCCGAGCACAAACGGCTCGCCCGTGCCGAACTCCCGGCACAGGGGCAACTCCCCGGCCCGATCGGCAAAGGCGCGCAGGGTGCCGGCATTGGCGTACACCGGCAGGCGCAGCCGGCGGGCGAGCACGCCCACGCCGCGGACATGGTCGCCGTGTTCGTGGGTGACGGCAATGGCGGTGAGGGTCTCCGCCTCGATGCCCAGGGCGGCCAGCCGGCACAGGGTCTCCTTGCAGGAGAAACCGGCGTCGATGAGCAGCCGGGTGGTTCCGGCCTCGACCAGGGTGCAGTTCCCCTTGCTGCCGCTGCCGAGCACGGAAAAACGCATGGGCCGGTCTCGCGAAGGCTGCGGCCGCTCAGCGCAGGCCGGTGGAGCCGAAGCCGCCGTCGCCCCGCCGGGTCGGCGCCAGCGAACCCTGCACCTCCAGGGTGGCCCGCACCACCGGCGCCGGCACCAGCTGGGCGATGCGGTCGCCGCGCCGCACCGTGAAGGGCTCGCGCCCCAGGTTGATCAGGCCGATGCGCACCTCGCCGCGGTAATCGGCGTCGATGGTACCCGGCGCGTTGACCACGGTGACCCCGTGGCGCACCGCCAGGCCCGAGCGCGGCCGGACCTGGATCTCGAACCCTTCCGGGATGGCCACGGCAAAGCCGCAGCCGATCAGCCGGATCTCCCCCGGGGCGAGGGTCACGGGCGCATCGATGCAGGCGGCCACGTCCATGCCGGCCGCCAGGGCGGTGGCGTAGGCGGGCAGGGCCAGATCGGCACTGCCTTCCGGGTCCAGCCAGGCGAACCCCACCCGCAGCGTTCCCGCCGCGGCCTTGTCCGTTGTCTGCCAGTGTTCTGTCATGGGTGCCTCCGCACAAAAAAAGCCGGTCGCGGGCAGCGACCGGCTTTTTTTCATCTGACCTGCCGTCGCCGGCTCACTTCTCGCCTTCGGCCAGCGCCGCCTTGCGGCTCAGGCGGATACGGCCGCGGTTGTCGACGTCGATCACCTTGACCTTGATGATGTCCCCTTCCTTGACCACGTCGGTGACGTTCTTCACCCGCTCGTTGGTCAGCTCGGAGATGTGCACCATGCCGTCGGTGCCCGGCAGGATCTGCACAAAGGCGCCGAACTCCTTGATGGTGCGGACCTCGCCCTCGTAGATGCGGCCGATCTCGGGCACCGCGGTGATCTCCTGGATGCGGTTGATCAGCGCCTTGGCCGACTCGGAACTGCTGCTGAAGATCTTGACCGTGCCGTCGTCCTCGACATCGATCTTGGAGTCGAACTCGGTGGTCATCTCGCGGATGATCTTGCCGCCGGGGCCGATGATGTCGCGGATCTTGTCCGGGTGGATCTTGATGGTCACGTACTTGGGCGCATGCTCGGACACCGCGGCGCGCGGGGTGTCGATCGCCTCGCGCATGCGTTCGAGGATGTGCAGGCGGCCGTTCTTCGCCTGGGCCAGGGCGGTGGCCATGATGGCGCGGTCCACTCCCTCGATCTTGATGTCCATCTGCAGGCCGGTGATGCCCTCGCTGGTGCCCACCACCTTGAAATCCATGTCGCCGAGGTGGTCCTCGTCGCCGAGGATGTCGGTGAGCACCACCACCTTGTCGCCCTCCTTGATCAAGCCCATGGCCACGCCGGAAACCGGCGCCTTGATGGGCACGCCGGCATCCATCAGGGCCAGGCTGGCGCCGCAGACCGTGGCCATGGAGGAGGAGCCGTTGGACTCGAGCACCTCGGAGACCACGCGCATGGTGTAGGGGAAGGTGTCACTGCCGGGCAGCACCGCCTCGATGCCGCGGCGGGCCAGGGTGCCGTGACCGATGTCGCGGCGGCTCGGGCCACGCAGCGGCCGCACCTCGCCCACGCAAAAGGGCGGGAAGTTGTAGTGGAGCATGAAGCGGCGGTAGACGTCGCCGCCCAGCCCTTCCAGGTGCTGCTCGTCCCGTTCGCTGCCCAGGGTGCCGATCACCAGGGCCTGGGTCTCGCCGCGGGTGAACAGGGCGGAACCGTGCGCCCGCGGCAGGATGCCGACCTCGCAGGCGATGGGCCGGACCTCCTCGAAGGAGCGGCCGTCGAGACGCACCCCCTGGTTGACGATGCGGTCGCGCATCACCTGTTTCTTGTAGCCGCCGAGCAGCTCCGTGATCCTGGCCGGGTTGCCGCAGGCCTCCGGGTCGATGGCCGCGACCACCTCGGCCTTGAGCAGGTCCCAGCGGTCGGAGCGGGCCATCTTGTCGGCGGTGGTGACCACCTCCTCCATGCCGGCCGCGGCGGCCTGCACCACCAGCTGGCGCAGGTTCTCGTCCACCACCGGCGGGGTCACCTCGCGCTTGGTCCGGCCGACCTCGCGCTGCAGGTCGAACTGCAGGTCGATGAGCGGCTGGATGGCCGCATGGGCGAAGAAGATCGCCTCGAGCACCACCTCCTCGCTCAGTTCGCCGACCTTGCCCTCGACCATGACCACGGCGTTGCGGGTGCCGGCGACCACCAGGTTGAGCCGGGATTTCTCCAGCTGGCTCTTGCCCGGGTTGAGCACGTACTGGCCGTCGATGTAGGCGACCCGGGCCGCAGCCACCGGGCCGGCGAAGGGGATGTTGGAGATCATCAGGGCGGTGGAGGCGCCGTTCATGGCCAGGATGTCCGGATCGAACTCCTGGTCGGCCGAGAACACCGTGGCGATCAGCTGGGTCTCGCTGGCATAGCCGTCCGGAAAGAGCGGCCGCAGCGGCCGGTCGATCAGGCGGCAGGTGAGGGTCTCCTTCTCGCTCGGCCGGCCGATCTCGCGGCGGAAATAGCTGCCGGGAATGCGGCCGGCGGCATACATGCGCTCCTGGTATTCGATGGTCAGCGGCAGGAAGCCGAGGTCCTTGGACCCCTTTTCGGCCACCACCGTGACCAGCACCTTGGTGTCGCCGGTGGACACGACCACGGAGCCGTTGGCCTGCTTGGCCATCTTGCCGGTTTCAAAAGTCAGGGTGCGGCCACCCAGTTCGGTTGTCACTGTCTTGATCATGGGTTCTCCTGTTCCGGCACTGCCGGAATCCGTGCTGAAAGGGACGATGCGGCCGCTCCGGCAAATTCCGTCACAAAGGCACAAAGGAGGCGGCGACAGGCGCGCACGGTTGTCACCGTTTCCTTTGTGTCTTTATGATCTTCCGCTGCCCGCGGGCAGACGCATCGGGATGAACGGGCGGAGGGCCGCTCGGAGCCCTCCGCCCGGAAGCGGTTTATTTGCGGATACCGAGTTCCTGGATCAGGGCGCGGTACTTGGCGATGTCCTTCTTCTGCAGGTATTTGATCAGGTTACGGCGCTGACCGACCAGCTTGAGCAGACCGCGGCGGGAGTGGTGATCCTTGGCATGGGTCTTGAAATGCTCGGTCAGGTAGAGGATGCGATCGGTGAGCAGGGCGATCTGCACCTCGCACGAGCCGGTGTCGGTCTCGTGCGTCTTGAATTTTTCGATGATTGCCTTTGTCTTCTCGGTTGTCTGTGCCATGGCATCTCCTTCTGCTGCCAGCAAAGCGATTTCCCTCGGCCTCGCTGGAGTCTGGATGGTAAGTGTTCCCCGGGTCCGCGCCAGAGGGATGGCGCGGGGGAACAGTGGTGTTGCTTATACTAAAGGGCCGGCGCCTTGACCAGCTGAAACCGTGGCCGGCCCGACCAGGCGCAGGGCCTCGTCGATGGCCAGGCGGCCGGCGAGCAGCCGTTCGCGGCCGCCTGCCTGGTCCAGGGCCTCGCCCGGCACGCTGTGATCCACCGTGAACGGTCCGCTGGCGGTGCGCCGCAGGCGCACCAGGTGCGCCCCGCAGCCCAGCGACCGGCCGATGTCCGCGGCCAGCACGCGGATGTAGGTGCCGCGACTGCAGCGCACCTCGATGTCCAGTTGGGCGCGCTCCGGGTCATACCCGCGGCAGACGAGCGTGTCGATGACGATCGGCCGCGGCGCCTTGTCGATGTGCACCCCCTGGCGGGCATAGGCGTACAGCGGTTTGCCCCGGTGCTTGACCGCCGAGAAGGCCGGCGGCGCCTGCAGCTGCGGTCCGGTGAGGGCGGCCAGGCAGGCGTCGATGGCCGCCCGGTCGAGCGCGGGCACGGGCGCGGTGGCAATGATCGCCCCCTCGGGGTCCAGGGTCGAGGTCTCGACCCCGAGCTGCAGCCCGGCCACATAGGTCTTGCCGCCGGTCATGAACCGCTCGATGTGGCGGGTGGCGGTGCGGCCCGCGCAGACGACGAGCAGGCCGGTGGCAAAGGGATCGAGGGTGCCGGCGTGACCGACCTTTTTGATCCCCAGAAGCCGGCGGACGCGGCGGACAATGGCGAACGAACTCAAGCCGGCGGGCTTGTCCACCAGGAAGACCCAGCCCTCGCCCGCTGCCGCGGGATCGCTCGCCACCGTCATCCGTCAGGGCTGCATCGCCTCGGCGAGCATGGGCAGCAGTTCGTCGCGCAGGGTGTCGAGGCGGACGCCGCGCACGCGAAAGCCGCTGGCGTTGCGGTGGCCGCCACCGCCGAAGCGGGCCGCCACCAGGGAGACGTCGCACTGGCCCTTGGCGCGCAGGCTCACCGAGACCAGATCCTCGGCCACCTCCTTGAGGAACACCGCCACCCGCACCGAGCGGATCGCCCGCGGAAAATTGATGAACTGCTCGGTGTCCTCCATGGTGGTGAAGGTCCGCTCGAGCATGTTCCGGGTGACCCGGATGACGGCGATGCGGTCCCGCTCGTGCATCTCCAGGGTGGCCAGGACCTCCTGCATCAGGCGGACGCGGCCGAGCGAGTAGTTGTCGAACAGGTTGCCGGCCACGTTTGCCGGCCGCGCCCCGCAGCGCACCAGTTCCGCCGCCACCTGGAAGGTGTGGGTGCTGGTGGAGTCGTAGCGGAACGAGCCGGTGTCGGCGCTGATCGCCGCGAACAGGCATTCCGCCGCCCGGGGGGTCAGTTCCGCCCCCAGGGCCGTGGCCAGGTCGACGATCATCTCGCCGGTGGAGGAGCGGTGCGGCTCGATCCAGTGGCAGTCGCCGAAACCGAAGTTGCCCTGGTGGTGGTCAATGACCGCCAGCGGCCGGAAGCTCATCAGTTCCCGGCTTTCCCGTCCCAGCCGCCCCTCGTCGCCGCAGTCCAGGCAGATGCTGACCAGGTCGTCAGCGGCCCGGTTGACGAACTCCCGCACCCGGGCCATGTCGGTCTGGGGCCGGCCGGCGCCCGGCAGGAAGCGGTAGAGCGGCGACACCGGCTCCTCCAGGTAGCTGAGCACCTGCTTGCCCTGGCCTTCGAGCATCTCGGCCAGGCCGAGCAAGGAGCCGAGGGCGTCGGCGTCCGGGTTGCAGTGGGTCATGAGCAGGGCATGGCCCCGGTCCCGCACCAGCGCGAGCACCGCCTCGTCAGGACGGTTCATCGTTCCGCTCCTTCTCGATCTGCCGGAACAGGTCGTCGATCCGCTGCACCTCCTCGTTGCGGTTGTCGAAGAAGAACAGCAGGTCCGGGGTATAGCGCATGTTCAGGATCTTGGCCAGGTGGCTGCGGAAGTAGCCGCGGGCGCGGCGCATGGCCGCCAGCGCCGGTTGGCTCGCCATGCCGGCCGGCAGGGTGAAGTAGACCTTGGCCTGCTTGAGGTCCGGGGTGACCACCACCCGGCTGATGGCCACGCCGGCCAGGCGCGGGTCGCCGGCGTCCCGCAGGAGCAGGAGCGACAGCTCGTTCCGGACCGCCTCGGCCACCCGCTGCGGCCGCGAGCTTGCCGGCCGTCCCAGTCCGGGCAGTTTGAAATCGAACTCCATGTCCATTCCCGGCGCCGTTACAGCGTGGCCTCCACCTCGTCGAGAACAAAGGCTTCGATGTGGTCGCCGATCTTGATATCATTGTAGTTCTCGATACCGATACCGCACTCGAAACCGGTGAGCACCTCCTTGACGTCATCCTTGAAGCGGCGCAGGGAGCCGAGCCGGCCGGTGAAGACGACCACGCCGTCTCGCAGCAGGCGAACCCGGGCGTTGCGCTCCATCTTGCCGGCAATCACCGAGCAGCCGGCCACGGTGCCGACCTTGGGCACGGAGAAGGTCTCGCGCACCTCGGCGGTGCCGATCACCCGTTCCTCGAAGGTCGGTTCGAGCATGCCCTTCATGGCCTTCTCGATGTCCTCCAGCGCGTGGTAGATGACGTCGTAGGAGCGGACGTCGACCCCCTCGCGCTCGGCCAGTTCCTTGACCTTGACGCTCGGGCGGCCGTTGAAGCCGATGATGATCGCGTCCGAGGCGGCGGCCAGGTGAATGGCGTTCTCGG
>JAGODN010000049.1 GCA_017998195.1 Desulfobulbus sp.
GGGTGGAGAGCAGGGCCTGCTCGCGGGTAAGGGCCATGCCGCTGCGCAGCTCGGCCTCCATCAGATCGAAGGCGGCGAGGTAGCCCTCGCGCAGCATGGCCGCCTTCTTGCCGGTCCAGCCCATGGCGAGGAACAGGAACCCGTTCTTGGTCATGGTGTAGGCGCGGCTCTCGGTTTGCCCTCCAGTCAGCGGATTCGCCCGAAAATGCGCCATCTCCCCAAAATTGAGGAGACGGAAGTCGCGGCTGCATTCCAGGTTGTCGATGTCGCGGAGCACGTGGTCGTGCCGTTTGTCGAACGACTCGGCGACCTGGCGCGAGGTGGTGACGGGCTGACCGTCTTTGAGGGTGAGGTTCTGCTTGAGGATGGTGATCTGCTTTTCGTTCATGGCGGTCTCCTTGACTGGTTGGTTACCGCCCTCGTTGACGCCAAACAAAAAGGGCGGCGAAGAGCAGGTTGGCGTACCGGGTCAAGGATCCGGCGAGCCCGAGGGCTCCCTGCTCAACGCCGCCCAAGGTGGGTGCGCTGAACTGTGGACACAAAAAAACCGCCAAGCTGGGGGCGGTGTGTCCGCCTTGACTTCGGGACGCCAATCCCGGCGGCCGCTCTAACGACCGCAGGATCAGCTTGCCCGAATCCGCCCCGAATGTCAACTCCCTTTGCCGCCTTGCGGATCAATCCTTCTGCACGTTCTCCACGTTGGTCCACATGATCATCGAATCGCCGTCATCGGCGTAGACGCGGACCTTGACCGTGCCCAGGGAGTGGCTGCCCAGCACCGAGGCCCCGAGCCCCGGCCGGGTGACAATGCACCCGTGGCCGAGCAGGTAGGCCATGCCGCGCTCGTCGCCCCTGACCTGCAGGGTCATCATCTCGTCGAACAACTGCGCCGTGCGGCAGGCAAAGTAGTTCCCCTTGAGGGTGTCTGCCTGGGCCTGCATCGCCGTCGCCAACAAAATCAGCACTGCCAGAACCATTCGTTTCATCTCGCTTCTCCTTGTGGTTGGGTTGCGGCGGCCGGACCGGCCGCCGGGTGAGTGTGTCTCCGTTTCTCTACAATGGTCCGCCTCCTTGTGCTACTCTGGAAAGTACCACCAATCCCTTTCACACCAGGAGGCAAACCATGATCGACAAAACCCAGGCCAAGGAATACCTCGAATCGAGCATGACCGAAACCATGCTCCAGTACATGGCCAAGAACTACGCCGTCAATGTGATGATCCTTCGACGGCTCGCGCTGCTCTTTGAGCAAGGCCAGCTAGGGCGTCCATTGACCGAGCAAGAAGCCGCCGCAGTCTCTGCCGCCAACGAAAAGCTGCAGTCCGAAACCGAAAATCGGGCCATCGCCGACCTGCACCGCGCTCTCGCCGCCGCAGGTCAGCATGCAATCGTTGCAGCACACAAGGTGGAGGGGGCAACGGAACAATAGCCTCCGGCCCTCGCTCGCCAATTAACCGTTCGTCCATCCCTCATCTCCTCACGTTGGTGGTCGGCAGGGGCGGAACTTGCTCCGCCCCTGCAGTTTGAACCCCTGCATCCTGATAGCCTACAGCTCGGCAAAATACCACACCGCCCCGGCCGTGCACACCGCATCGTAATACCGTCCGGCCACGGCCGTGGCCACGCGCAGCTGGTGCGCGGGCAGGCGGTTCCCCTCGGCCGCGACAATGGCCAGCAGGTTGCGGTAGAACACCGAGTTGCTGTACCAGAACACGTCCGTGCTCCGCGGGTAGGCGCCCCACATGAAATCGTGCACCCAGCAGGCTGGCGACCAGACCAGCCCGCAGGACCGGTCCGGCACCAGCCGATCGCCCAGGCCGCCGTTGCGCCCCGGCCCGCAGCAGAGGGGAAAGTCGGCCAGGGTTTGGGCCGGCCAGAAGAAGTCCGGGTGCACGGGGACCTCGAGGCGAAGGGTGTCGAAGAGGGTGTGGTGGGTGTTCATGGGCGTTCAGGTTTTTAGGCTGTAGGGGTTGAGGCTGTCGGCTGAAACTGCCGGGCCGCTCACTCTGCCGACGGCGGCCCGGGTATTTCAACAGGGCCTTCAGGGAAGTCGGGCGGCTCGGTCGGCACGAACTCGCCCTCCGGCTCTTCAACCACCGGCTCCTCAACCACCGGTTCCTCCGGCGCCTCAATCGTCGTGTGGCTGCTCTTGTCCGGCCCGGAAACGGTGGGCGCGCCGCTGGTGGCGGTGCCCCCCTCGCCAAAGTTCTTCGACGTGATGTCGGCGTTCGAGCTGACCCGCTCCTGGGTGTACGAGTTGCCGTCGCCCTGGATGTTCGTCTGGTCGCCGGCGTTCTCGATGCTCTTCTCCGCCACCCTGCCGGCCGTGTAGATGCCCGCGCCGACGATTGAGCCGGTGATGAGCTTGCCGCCCAGCCCCTCCACCACCTTGTTGCGGCTCTCGACCTCGTGCACCCGCGCCTCGTAGGCGCCCATGCCCGAGGCGCACACGTCCTTGCCGGCCAGGGCCTCGGCCTGGCGGGCCATGGCGTCGGCCATCAACGCGAATCCCTGCGAGCCCGGATCCATGTTGCCGATGGTGCGCATGCGCGCCTGGTCGGCATCGGCGCGGGCGCGCACACAGGCGGCGCGGGCGTCGGCGCGGGCCTGCTCCAGGGCCACGTCGCCGGGTTCGATCTTGCTCATGGCGCAGCCGCTGAGCAGGGCCAGGGCGGTGCAGGTGGACAACAGTTTTTTGATCATGCCTCTTCTCCAAACAGGTTGAGTTGCCGGTCGTCGGGACGACCGAGGATGTTGCTGATCTGGCGGTCGCTCAGGTGGTACTTGCGGGCCAGTTCGATGACGGTGTAGCTGCCGCTGTCGTAGTCGGCGCGGATTGAGCGGTCGCGGTGGCGGCGGATCCAGGTGCGCATGTTGTACAGCCGGATCGGCGTGCCATCGAACACCTGGGCGAGCAGCAGGGCGCGCTCGATGCCGACCAGTTCGGCCACCAGCAGCATGTCCCCGCTCAACTCGCTCAGGGCCGGCCAGGCCGCCTCGGGCAGCCGCACCAGGTCGCCCATGCGTTGGCGCAGGTGACGGTTGGGCATGGCGTCGTTCCTCCTTGAGGTTGTTTAGGCTATAGGTGGTTAGGCTGTAGGCTCAAACCAGCGGCCCTTCGGGCCGGAAGTTCTTGGCCTACAGCCTGTCAGCCTTCAGCCTGTCCTTTGCTTCCTGTCGGCGCAACCGCGCCTCCAGGTCGGTGATGAGCACGTGCAGGCTGTCGTGATCCGTCAGCCACTGCAGCCGCTCAACCCCGAACTGCCGCTTGACCCGACTGTGCAGGGTGCACATGGGGTAGCCGAGTTCGTTCCACAGACCGGCCACCATGCGCTGCTGCTGCGCCGCCGGTCCGCCCTCGGGGATGTCGATGTAGCTCGACGATCGCCGCGGCCTGGGCGCGCGCTTGGCTGCGGGCCGCTCAGTGGGCTTCCAGCCCTTGGCCTTGAACCGGTTGAGCAGCACCACGGCCTGCCGGTCGTCCAGCTCCCTGGCGCTCTCCACCCCGAAGTGCAGCCGCAGGATGTCGCGGTAGGCCTCGTCGGTGAGGGCGAGTTCTTTCTTGGCGATGTGGATCTTGGCGAGTTTAGCGCGGTCCATGGATGGTCTCCTCCTTTGTCGTCGACAGCTGTTGAGCTTGAAGCTCTCTAGCTTTTTAGCCTGCAGCCAGCGGCCGCGGCGCGGCCGGAAAAAACAAGCTCAACAGCTCAACAGCTTCTCGCTCAATCGCTGCCTTTCAGTCTTTTCTTCAGCGCCGCCAAACTCTCCGTCACCTCGGCGGGCATGCCAGGAAACGCCCCATGCTTTTCCTTGTACGCCTTGAGGAACGGGTCTTCGTCGTCGCCCCGCTGCCGGCGGGCGCGCTGCTCGCCGGTGGCGACCTCGTGGTGCTGGGTCCGTTCGCGGCCGGCGTCGGCCTGGTCGGCCAGCTGCCACACAACCTGGCGCAGGTAGTTGTGGTTCTTCAGCGGCCGCTGCAGGGTGGCCGAGCGCTCGACCATCTGCGCCATGCCGGCCGCCCAGACTGGCGGCGGGCACTCACGCGCCGGTTTGCCCTGCACCTGCACCCACCCGGGTGCGATCAGCGCGGCCAGCTCCTGCATCACCTTGAGCGTGCGGCTCCACGACAGGGCCCGCTTGTCCGGCCGAAACAGGGCCAGGTAGGGCAGCAGGGGCGCGCTCACCTCGACCGGCAGGGTGGCCCGCGCGGCAAAGGCCTTGCGGGCGTTCATGTCGTTCTCCCAGGCCTCGGCGCTGTGCGTGGCCCCGCAACTCGGACAGACGAGGATCACAGGGGTGCCCCCGGCGGGCGTGTTCGTGTATCGTTGGACATTGGCTCCTCCGTTGGTTTGAGGCTTTTAGGCTGTAGGCTGTTCGGCTGTAGGCCTACAGCCTAAACCCCTACAGCCTATCAACCTGCTTCTCCAGCTGCTCATCAGGCCGAAGGCGCTACCCTTCGACGACCCCGGCCGGGCCGGGGTTTCGCATTATTTCTTTGACTGCGGTGTGGCGATGCGCACCGGAGGCCGCTTAATGTTCCCGAAATCCGTTTCGGGAACATCGCGCGGCAGCACCACGTGCGGCCGGTCCTTGTCACCCAGGGCCACCACCGTGGCCAGTTTGGGATTGGCCGCGTGCAGCAGGGCGTAGGCCATCACTTCGCCGACCATGCCACCGCTCCCTTGCCGAGCGTCTGCTCGCACGTCGCGCACAGCCCGTACCCGTCCGGATCGAGCGGGCACGGCTCGCCGCACCCGGCGCAGTAGCCGAACGCCGGCACCTCGGCCTGCAGCTCGCGCGCCTCCTCCCCCTGCGGGCGTAGGGGCGAATAATCATTCGCCCCGGTCATTATGCGCCCCCATGATCGCGGCCAGCCGTTTGCTGTTATCGAACCGGTCGCACAGGTTCTTCGCCCCGATCCGGTACGCCCTGCCGTTCTCCAGGCCGATCACCGCACAGCGCGGTTCAATGGCGAGCGGCTCGCAGTTGCAGCCCCGAACCTGGAACGCGCACTCGAAATGATCGCACACCGCGCAGTGCCGGCCCGTGGTCCCCTTCCTGTAGTTGACCTCCTGTTTCCTCTTGAGCATCACCCCTCCTCCCCGGGCACGCGACCCGCCAGGATGGCGCGCGCGTCCTCGCACAGTTCGGCCCACAGCCGTTTGAGCCAGTCGATCATTGCACCACCTCCCGGCCGATGAACCGGCCCATCTCGGCATCGAGCAGCGTCAGCGCATCCAGCAGTCCGGCCACGCCATTGGTCCGGACGCCCTGGCGCAGCTCGTCGATGGCCGTGGCCGCGCCGGTCATGAACACCATGCGCAGGGCCTCGCGGCCGGTCGGCCCGTGCCGCTGCTCGACCTCGCCCCACACGTTTTCAAAGGTCTGGTTCAGCGGCCCATTCATGCCTCTACCTCCAACGCCGCCACCGCCTTGCGCGCGCACTCGGCGCAGATCCCCACCCGCTGCATCACCCCGGACACGTACACGCTGCGGTCGGTCCAGGCCCGGTTGCAGAACAGGCAGGTGACGCTGCTCTTCTGCTCCCCGGTCACCGCGTGGCCCGCGGGAATCCGCCAGGGTTCGTATTCGTCCCGGGGGGTTGTTGTTCGATTCAGGTCCATTGCTGCTCCCGTGTTGAGGTTTTTAGGCTGTAGGCTGTTCGGCTGTAGTAGGGGCGAAAAATTTTTCGCCCCTACAGCCTAAACACCTACAGCCTGAGCCCCTGCTTGTCAGATCCCCGAAAAATCCAACTTCACCTGCTGCAGTTTCCCCTGCTCGTCCGCCGCGTAGAAGCGGAAGTAGGTGCAGCTGCCGGTGATGACAATGGCCTCGTCAATGGCGCGCATGGCCTGCTGCCAGCGTTCGTCATCGAACTTGTACTTGCGCAGGCCGAGGATGCGCTTGGTGTTCACCTTGCCCTTGCTGTCCACCTGGAAGGCGCCCATGATCAGGGTCTTGATCTTGCTGTCCAGTCCGGCCGACCATTGCACCAGACATTCATCAACAATGGCCTTGGCAATGTGCAACCGTTCGTCGAATTCGATGATCTCGTTCACCTCGCGCACGAGCTCAAACCGCCCGTCAAACGACTTCAGGCCGACGTTGCCCTTCTCGCCACCGAGGATGACGTTCCAGTTTTCCGCTGAGAGATCCATGAACGCCTGGAAATCATCGGTCACCGCCTTTTTGAACGCCTGCAGTTTGCTGGAAAACTCCTGTGCCCTGGCCACCATGTCCTGCACGAACTGGTCGCGGGCCAGTTCCTCGTCCTTGATGGACTCGATCGGCACCAGGTGCCCGACCGCGTTTCTCTTGTAGCCTTCAGGTATCCGTTCCATATCCTTTTTCCCTCCGTAGGTGGCGAGCACCGCCGCGCGGATCGCGTCGGGCTGCCCGTTGTAGTTGTCGTTGAGCACTTGGCTGATGGCCGCGGGCGAGTAGCCCAGCCGCGCCGCCACCGTGGCCTGGCTCCCCTCGGCCAGTACCGCCTTACGCAGCAGCCCGCGCCAGCTCATCGCCGTCCTCCTCATCGAGTGTGCCAGCGACGGGCGCCGCGAACTGGCTCAGCTCACGCCAGGCGCGGAACTTCTCCGCGGCCAGCTCGCAGGCCATGCCCAGGGCGCGGGTCTGGCGGGGATCCGGCGGCAGCTCGATCACGTCCGCCAGCTGCGTCACCCGCTGCACCTGCTCGAGCGCGTCCGCCAGGTACAGGGCCACGATGCGCGGCCCGGCGATCTCGTGGCGCATCTGCTCGGCCGCCTGGTCGATGTCGCCCAGCACGGCGCGCGCGCCGCTGGCCAGCGGATTGTGCAGGTAGGGGTGGTCGCGCAGCTCGTCCACCAGGTGAAAGATGCGGTCCAGTTGCTTGTTCAGTTCCAGATGGTTGGTCATTTCGCTTCTCCGTTGTTGAGCTTTTACAATCTGGACAATTTCATCAATTTTTGGAGTTGTTCTTCCACTTTTTCAATTCGGCCAAGCAGTTCATTGTAACTGGCAGTGGAAAAGGCTGATGGGTTGAGTGGTTTTTTCCATTCTATGCCCATCTGCCGACAGATGCTTCCAATATGGTTATGTGTTACCTCTCGTTCGAGGACCTTTTCCGCGTTCGCAAGTTCAGCAACTTCGCGATAGAATAGGCCGTCAAACTCTTTCGCGTGTTCCTCTAGCCAGCGTGTTAACCTGTACGCCTCTACATTCTTCAAATTTACCCGCTTCCTCTCCTTTTCCATTTTGTTTCTCCTTTGCGTTGTTGTTTGGATCGCTACATCCGTAGTCTTGTCCTACAGCCTAAACGCCTACAGCCTAAACCCCTTCACCCTCGCCCAGGGCCACCGCCTCCGCCAGCGTGGACAACCCCTGGCGCATGGTCTCGATCCCCTGCGTGAGCAGCTCCTTCCGCCGCCGCCGCAAGGCCCGCAACTTCTCCGCCTTCTCCCCGTTCACCGGCTGCTCCGCCTCCGCCGCCGCCACCAGCCGCCACACCGCCGGCTGGTTCGGTCGCTGCGTCTTCGCGGCCAGGCCGTTGCGCACACACAGCCGCAGCCACTCCAGGGCATAGTCGCGGCTCACCCCGGCCATCTCCTGCAGGTCGGCCGCGCTGACCGTGCGCCGCATCTTGAGGATGCGCCACATGCACTCCTGCTTGTCCGGGGTTTTCGGCCCGTCCGGCCGTTCGTACAGCCCCTTGTCCACCCGCCGCAGCCGGCCCGCCAGGGTCAGCTCGGACAGGGTGTTGCACAGCCGCTTGTGGCTGAGCCGATCGCCCAGCCCCAGGGCGATGGACACCTCGTCCACGTGCACCGGCCGGCCATGGGCAGCGGCCAGCTCCAGGGTGGTGGTCAGGATCGTCTGCATCTTGCTTTTACCTTCCTGCGGGACAGACTTAAGTCTGTCCCCAGCTGACTGAATTGCCATCACTTCCCTCCTTGCAGGCCGCGGCGGCAGGCCGCGGTGGCCATGGCCGCGTCGATGCGGCCGTCCGTGTGCTGGCTCTCGTTGTAGAGCTGCACCAGGTTGATGGTGTCGCGCCGCACCACCCGCAGGTCGCCGTCGCTGGCGGAGAACAGGGTGGTGATAGCCTCCTCGGAGAGCGTCAGGCCGGTGGTCTGGCTGACGTAGAGGAGGATGTCCGAGGCCGCGATCGGCTCGAACTCCATGGACCGGTAGGTGCGGCTCCACACCCGCCGGTTGCGCTTCATCAGGTAGGGCAGTTCCTCCTCGCCGATCAGGACGATGGCCGCGTTGGCGATCTTGGCCAGGTCGCGCACCATCTCCAGGAAGCGCTGGCCGAACCGCTCGATCTCGTCCACGAACAGCGGCAGCTGCAGGTCGCTGAGCGCGTCCACGCACAGCCCGAAGCAGGTGCCGCGCCGGTGCGGCACCTGGCGCACGCCCAGCACCTCGCACAGGGCGCGGAGGAAATCCAGCTCGGTCCACACGCTCACCGTCTCCAGGTAGGGCGCGCCGTTGCGCGCCGCCCAGGTCTGCACCGTGCGCGTCTTGCCGCGGCCGGCCCGACCGGACACGCAGGCCAGCCGCTCGTCGCCCTGGTCGCCCCGGCCGGCGAGCAGCCCGTCCATCAGGCTGTTGAAGGTGCGCACGTTCTTGGTCTGGACAAAGGTGGGCGAAAATTGTATCTTGTTCACAGGTTGCCTCCCCGGCGACAGGATTCCCCATAGGCCCGCACTGTCTCCCCGGTGCGGGCCTTTTCTTTGGCCTTAAGCTCGCGTTCCCTCCTGTCGCGCAGGGTGCGCTCGCTCACCAGCCGCAGCTCCTTGGGCCGCAACTGGCCCTGGCAGACCGCGCACCAGCTCACCCGGCTGGCCGGGGCGGTGAACGGGCCGACCTTGCGGTCCACCTGTGCCTGGTTGTGCTGGCACATCCGCTCGAACTGTGCCGCCGTCATCTGCGTCGGCCGGCCCGAGGTGAGCGGACACTGTTTGGTCGGCGGGATGTGGCGCAGGGAAAACAACTCCTCGATGCGCGTCCGCTGCCGGATCTGTTTGTCGTCCGCCGTCTGCGTCCGCCGATCCCAGGTGGACGACCGCCGCTTGTAGCCCTTCTTTGCCGCCATGTGCTCCTCCGTTGTGGTTATCGTAGGGTGCGCCGCGCGCACCACCCATCGGCCCAAAGGGCCGGAAATCCTGACCTACAGCCTAAACCCCTACAGCCTATCAACCTGCCCTTCAGCCCCTCGCCGATGCCCGATACATCAGCCCATACTTCACCCGACACGCCTCCCAATACTCCGCCTCCTTCGTGTACACCTCCAGGCTCTCGAAGTAGCTCATGAACCCGAGCCACTCCGCGCCCAGCTCCTGGCCCTGGGCCTCCAGCTCGATCAGCCGCTCGTACCGGTCCGGCTCAGAGAGGCGCAGCAGCTCGGCCTGCAGGTCGGTGCGTTCGGTCTCGGCCTGCAGGGCCACCGCCTCGTCCGCCTCGCGCTGCGCTCGGGCCATGTCGATGTGGGTGATCTTCTTCACTTCGCCCTTGGGGATCATTTTCGCGGCGCCGGGGACATGATCGGCCCCCTGCTCTGTCCCCATCCCAATCGCCTGCAGATGCCGCTCGTGCTCGGGCAAAATCTGCTCCTTCAACAGCTTGCGCGCCGGGCCCACGGTCAGCGTCTTCATCCGGTTCTTGGTGGCCAGCTCGGCCGCCAGCTGCTCGCGGTCGGCCTCCGAGCCCAGGGTGCGCGCCGCCGGGTGCACGCCCTGCTTGGGCTCGGCCCGGCAGAGCAGGCTGCCGTCCTTCTCGTAGACCCAGATGGCGGACCGGTCCTGCAGGTCGTAGCGCACCACCACCGGCTCGCGCCGGCCGTACAATGCAGGGTGGTAATAGGTGCGGCCCATCAGGGGGATACCCTCCTTGCGGATGGTGCGCAGCTCGATGGACAGCATCAGCTCCACCAGCTCGGCCGTATCTACGCCCGGCCCGCGGCCCGCGTTGAACACCTCGATCGGCGCCTGCCCGTCCAGGTGGCCGCGCTGCGGCCGGTTGGCGTAGTCGTCGAACCAGCAGGCCAGGATCTCGTGCGCCTGGGCCATGGTCAGGGCCACGCTGCCGCCGCCGTAGCGGTCCCACAGGGCCCGGTGCAGCCGCTCGCCCCGGTGCATGCGCGCCGGTTTGTGGTCGATGTCGCTGCCCGTGTAGGTGGGCAGCACGCTTTCCATTTCCAGCAGGGTGCCGAAGAACCGCTCCACCGTCTTCGACTGCCCGTGGTAGGGCGTGGCAAAGGTGGTGGCAATGCCCAGGCGGGCATAGAGGCCGGTGATGGTGCCGTCGTCGAACGCGGTCGTTTTGGTGAAATGCTGGCCTTTGAAGGCGCGGCCGTTGTCCAGGTAGGCCACCTTGGGGTATTTGCCCAGGGCCAGGATCGAGCGCCGCAGGGCCACGTGGATCGCCGCCGTGTTCTCGGTGGGCATCAGCTCCCATCCGAGCGGCATGTTCGAGCGGCAGTCGTAGAACAGGATCAGGAT
>JAGODN010000371.1 GCA_017998195.1 Desulfobulbus sp.
GTGGTTCACCTTCCGTTGCTCTCCACCCTGCCTTGCGGCAACGCAGTTACTTCAGGTTTCGGGTAGGAGGCGCCTACCCGGAGGGGACTTGCACCCCTCTGACTCTGCGCCTCGGAGGCGCACTAGGGGCGAAAAATTTTTCGCCCCTACGCACGACCGTCGGGAAATCCATCAGGACTTCGTGCTGCCCATGGACCGTCGAGGAGCCGGCACGTCACTCTTCAGCCGATGCTCAGGTGTCCCGTCCCTCGATGTGCATCCGCCGTCAACCGCGTCTTCACTCGGCCTCCAGCCGCCGGGCCGCGTGCTGCAACCGGCGCAGGCAGAAGATGGCGCCGCAGACCATGAGGATGAGGCTGGCGCAGAACACCCGCCAGCCGAAGTACTCGTAGAGCACGCCGGGCGCGAACGAGCCGAGCGTGCCGCCCAGGTAGTAGAAGCTGATGTACACGCCGTTGGCGATGCCCTTCTTGCTCCGCGCGAGCGTGTTGATGTAGCCCGAAAGGAGCGAATGGGCCATGAACATGCCGGTGCAGAACACGAACATGGCCAGGAACATGACCCGGTAGTCCTTGACCATGAACACCCCGATGCCGGCGATGTACAGGAACAGGCCGACCATGGCCACCCGCGTCTCGGAGCCGAACAGGGTGATCAGCCGGCGCACGTTGAGCGACACCAGGATGCCCATCACGTAGCCGAAATACATGAAGCCGATGCCGGTCTCGCGGAAGGCCGGGTTGAGGGCCTTGAGTTCGAACGGCAGGAAGTTGAGCAGCCCGGCGAACACGAAAAACACCGAAAAGGTCACCAGGTAAAGCCAGAGGAACTGCGGCTGGCGGACCAGTTCGACCACCTCCGCGGGCCGCGGCCGGCTGTACTCCAGGTTGGCGTCGCGCTCGAGCACGCGCAGCAGGAAAAAGCCCCAGATGAGCAGCAGCCCGAGCAGGAAGAAGAAAAACCGCCAGCCGAACAGGTCGGTGAACAACCCGGACAGGAACCGGCCGAGGAAGCCGCCGAGGATGGTGGCCGCGATGTAGCGGGCCACCGCCGCCTGCACCTCCTCGCGCGGGGCGGTGAACGAGATGTAGCTGACCAGCGAGGTGAGGATGGCCGGGATGGCCATGCCCTGCAGGCCGCGGATGACGAGCAGCACCAGGTAGTTGCTGGTCAGGCAGAACACCAGTTCGAGCACGCCGAGAAAGAGCAGCGCCAGCCGCACGATGATCCGCGCCGAGAACGACTCGAGCAGCACCCCGTAAAACATGGGTGCAAAGCCGAGCGGCAGCATCATCAGGGTGGTGAACAGGATCGCCTGGAACGGAGTGAGCGCGAACTCCTGCTGGAACAGCGGCTGGATCGGCTGGGCCGCGTAGAGCGAGCAGAAGGTGATGACCGTGCAGAAGTAGATCTTGGCCAGCGGCCCGGTCAGGGCGGACTTGGTGATCAGGGACACGATGCGCTCCTTGAGAGGGGAGTCCGCGGGGCGGACGGGAAAGGGACGGGCCTCCGGTTCGCGGCCGACCCTCAGGACGGGGCCGGCCGCTTGGGCGCCAGCAACCGGTAGAGGTACAGCACGCCGTAGCTGATGAGGATGGCCGCACCCAGGCGGACCGTGACGATCACCAGCCAGTTGGCGCCGAGCAGCACGAACAGGAGCACGTCCTCGATGATGGCGTGGCAGATCATGAGGAAGGTGCCCACGAACAGGATGTCCTCGCGGCTGAGCGCGCCCCGGTCGGCCTCGCGGATGAGGATCGAGGCCCCGTAAGTGATGCCGAGCAGCTGGCCGACGATGATCGACAGGCCGGTGTTCACCCGCGCCAGCCGCTCCTGCACGAACCGGGTCGACTTGACCAGGTCCATGGTGACGATGATCAGGCTGACGAGCAGGATGATCTTGGCCGAGAGCACCAGCGCCCCGCCCAGGCTGTGTGCAAGCATCCCGATGAAGGTCGGGTCGACCGCGGCCGGCAGGCTGGCCGCGGCCGGCGGCGCGGCCGGCCCGAACAAGGAGGCGGGCAGCAGCAGCACCGGGACCACCGCCACGCAGGCGCCGGTGGTGCGCAGCAGGATCGAGTAGGTCCAGGACAGGCCGATGCGGGCCATGATGGCGCTCTCCACCGGCATGGAGTGGCAGACGCCGAGGAACACCGCCAGCACGGTCCACTGGTGGGGCGAGAGCCCGAGCGGCGCGGCAAAGGCGATGGCCGCGTAGACGTTGATGAACACCCCGCCGGCCAGGGCCACGGCCGCGCCGGTGGGCAGGCCGAGCGGGCCGGTGAGCGGCGCGAACAGGAAGCCGAGGTGGTGGAGCAGGTCGAAATGGTCGAGGATGTCGGCCAGCAGGTAGAACGGCACCACATACTTGAGAATGAGCAGGGCGCTGGCCAGGGCCGAGCGCAGGCTGTCGCGGAGAAATGGTTGCATCGCGCCTTCTTACCGCGAAGGCGGGACGGGCGCAAGCGGCAGGTGCGGACCGGGTGGTCGCCCGGAACCGCGGGCGGGCCGCAACCGCCGGGCCGCAAGGGATCGTGGACAGGGGGGCGCGGCGATGGTAAGCTCTTGGTCACGGCAGGGTCGGTCCCTGTCCGGGCGCGCCGCCCGCCCGTCCCGGCGGCACTGCACCGGCCGCACGGCCAGGGAGGCTCCCATGCAGCACGCCAGCGACATCGACAAGGGGATCGAAGCGGGCCTGGCCGACGTCATCGCCTGCACCTCCAGCATCAGCCTGGTGGACGGCGCCAGCGGCCGCCTGCTCTACCGCGGCTACGACATCGCCGAGCTGGCCGAGCAGTCGAGCTTCGAGGAGGTCGCCTACCTGCTCTGGTTCGGCCGGTTGCCCGGGGTGGTCGAGTTCCGCGCCTTTCTCGACGGCTTCAGCGGCTCGATGAAGATGCCGGTGGAAACCGTGATGATCC
>JAGODN010000050.1 GCA_017998195.1 Desulfobulbus sp.
GAGCCCACCTCGGCGCAGCGTTCGGCCTCGTCCAGGTAGGCGGTGCTGAGCAGCACGCTCATGCCCTCGGACTCCACCAGGCGGTAGACGATCTGCCAGAGTTCGCGCCGTGACACCGGGTCCACGCCCACGGTGGGCTCGTCGAGCAGGAGCAGGCGCGGCGGCCGCACCAGGGTGCAGACCAGGCCGAGTTTCTGCTTCATGCCACCGGAGAGCCGGCCGGCCAGCCGGCCGCGGAACCCCTCCAGCCCGGCCATGGCCAGCAGCCGGTCGTAGCGTTCGGCCCGCGCATCGCGGGGCACGCCCTGCAGGTCGGCGTACAGGTCCAGGTTTTCCTGCACGCTCAGATCCTCGTACAGGCCGAAGCGCTGGGGCATGTAGCCGATATTGGCCTGCACGGTCAGGGGCTCGGCCACCGCGTCGATGGAGAGTACCCTCAGGCTGCCGTGGTCCGGGGTGAGCAGGCCGGCGCAGAGCCGCATGAGCGTGGTTTTGCCGGCGCCGTCCGGGCCGATCAGGCCGGTGACCCGGTGGGGGCGGATGGTGCAGCTGACCCTGTCCAGGGCGGTCAGCCGCTGCTTGCCCGTCGGGAAGGTCTTGACCACCTCCTCGACCACCAGCGCCGGCGCGGTCTCGGTCTCCGGTCTGGCCCCAGGGGCCGCGGAGTCGGTCATGAGCCGGGCTGCGGATCGGGGCCGCAGGACGGGGCGGGCGCGGATTCGGGCCGCGCCCCGGGCTGCAGGGTCACGGTCACCGGCATGCCTAGGCGCAGTTCCTCTTGCGGGTCGCAGACAAAGATGCGCGCCCGGTAGACCAGCTTGGTGCGCAGTTCGGTGGTTTCCACGGTCTTGGGGGTGAACTCGGCGGTGGAGCTGATGAACCCGACCCAGCCCTGGTAGGTCTTGTCCGGCAGGGTGTCGGTGCGCACCTCGGCGCGCATGCCCTCGTGCACCAGGCCCAGGTCCGGCTCGCTGATGTAGGCCCGTACCCACAGCGGGTCGGTGAGCGCCAGGGTGAACACCGGCGCGCCGGGCGCGGCCATGGCCCCGGGCTCGAGGATGCGGGTACGGATCACGCCCGCGACCGGGGCGAGCAGGCGGGTGTCCTCGAGCCGCTGCGCGGCCAGGTCGCGGGCCGCCGCCAGGGCGGCGAGGCTTGCCTCGGCCGCGGCGATGTCCTCCTGCCGCGGACCTTCCACGACCAGCGAGACCTCCTCCTCGGCAGCCTTGAGGTTGGCCTGCAGGGTTTCGACCCGGGTACGGGCCGTGTCCACTTCCTGCACGGAGATGCGGTTCACGGTACGCAACTGCTGTTTGCGCGCCAGTTGGGTGGCAGCGTCCGCCAGGCTGGCCCGGGCCGAGGCCGCGGCCGCCCGGGCCCGCGCCACCTCCTGGGGCCGGCTGCCCTGGCGCAGCCGGGCGAGCACCTGGGTCTGGGCCGCCACCTCGCCGTTCAGCCGCTGCAGTTCGAGCTGGTAGCGGGTCGGGTCGAGTTCGGCCACCACCTGGCCGGCCGCGACCCGCGCACCCTCGTCCACGGGCAGGGCGCGGATGCGGCCCGCGTCCTGGAAGGCGAGCTGCACCTCGCGGATATCGACGTTGCCGTACAGGGTGAGCGGGGCGGAACGATCACCGCTGCGGCGGTCGTCCGAACAGGCGGAGAGCACAAGCGCGGCCATGATCAGGGCCGCCAGGGTGGAGC
The DNA here is from genome assembly GCA_017998195.1 of Desulfobulbus sp. GTDB lineage: Bacteria > Desulfobacterota > Desulfobulbia > Desulfobulbales > Desulfobulbaceae > Desulfobulbus. Next base: position 1,702 of record JAGODN010000050.1, read on the forward strand.
GCACAGGGGAAAAACGCATGGACAGGACTCCCGGGATAGCGGACGAAAGCGGCCCCGCCTGCCAGGGGGGCCGCGCCGTGGTGTTCACTCGCCGATGATCTTCACCAGCACCCGTTTCTTGCGCCGGCCGTCGAACTCGCCGTAGAAGATCTGCTCCCAGGTGCCGAAATGGAGCTTGCCGCCAGTCACCGCCACCACCACCTCGCGGCCCATGACCTGGCGCTTGAGATGGGCGTCGGCATTGTCCTCGTAGCCGTTGTGGCGGTACTGGTTGACCGGCTCGTGCGGGGCGAGCCGCTCCAGCCACTGTTCGTAGTCGTGGTGCAGGCCGGATTCGTCGTCGTTTATGAACACCGAGGCAGTGATGTGCATGGCGTTGCACAGGAGCAGCCCTTCCTGGATGCCGCTCTCGCGCAGACACTCCTCCACCTGCGGGGTGATGTTGACAAAGGCCCGGCGGGTGGGCACGTGCAGCCACAGTTCCTTGTGATAGCTTTGCATGGGGGCTCCGGGGTGAAGGGAACGCGCAGGTATTGGTTCAGTCGATATATCGGGAGGCTATGCCCTGGAATTGCGGTTCCACGGCAAGAAAGGCGTCCAGCACCCGCGGGTCGAAGTGGCCTCCCCGGCCCTCGACCATGACCCGCATGGCCTCCTCGTGGCGCATGGCCTCCTTGTACACCCGTTTGGAGATGAGCGCGTCGTACACGTCGGCCACGGCCATGATCCGGCCGGCGAGCGGGATGGCCTCGCCGGCCAGGCCGCGCGGGTAGCCGCTGCCGTCGAACTTTTCGTGGTGGCTGCCGGCGATCTCCTTGGCGCAGCTGAGAAACGAGGTCGGGTGGCCGGCCATCTGCTCCAGGTTGGCGATGGCCTCCTCGCCGAACAGGGTGTGGGCCTTCATTTCCTCGAACTCCTCGGCGGTCAGCTTGCCCGGCTTGAGCAGGATCGAATCGCGGATGGCCACCTTGCCGATGTCGTGCAGCGGCGCGGACTTGTGCAGCAGGGTGATATAGTCCGGGGTGAGGGTGGCGGTGAAATGGCCGCGGCTTGCCAGGGTTTCGGCGAGCAGGAGCACGTATTCGCGGGTGCGGTGGATGTGGCTGCCGGTCTCCGGGTCGCGGTACTCGGCCATCTCGCCCATGGCCTCGATGATCACGTCCTTGAGCAGCTCGGCCTCGGTGGTCCGTTCCTCCACCAGCCGTTCCAGGTTGGTGCGGTAGGTGTAGAGTTCCAGGTGGTTGCGGACCCGCGAGCGCAGTTCCACGCCCTTGAAGGGTTTGACCACGTAGTCCACCCCGCCCAGGCTGAAGCCGCGGGCCACGTCCTCGGAGTCGGCCTTGGCGGTGAGAAAGATCACCGGGATGGACCGGGTGACCGGGTTGCGCTTGAGCCGCTCGGCGGTCTGGAACCCGCTGATGCCGGGCATCATCACGTCCATGAGCACGAGCTGCGGCCGGCTGGCGGTGATCCGCTCGATGGCCTGTTCGCCCGAGGTGGCGTAGGCGAAATCGCAGTCCAGTTCGCGCAGGTGGGACAGGGCGATCTGGATGTTCTCGGGCACGTCGTCAACGATGAAGACCAGGGGTTTGGCAGGCTGCATGGGCATCTAGGCCGGTATCCGTTCGAGCTGGGCAAGGAGCCGTTCCACGCCGGCGATGTCCGGCGTCCGGGCGTGTTGAACCAGTTCCGCGCCCAGGCGGACCAGGTCCGGTTCGTTGACCGCCGCGCCACGCTCCTGCATGGCCTGGCCCAGGGCTGCGGCCGAACTCAGGCTGCCGGAACGGCTCGCCTCCTGGCGCAGGGTTTCGAGCTGGCCGGTCCAGGCAGGGCGCAGCCGCGGGGACGGGTCACTGTCTGCCTCCGCTGCCTGGCTGGCGGCGATGGCCGGCGTTCGCGGCGGATCGGTGCCGAGAAACCGGTCCACGGTCCGCTGCAGGGTCTCCAGGCGGAAGGGCTTCTGCAGCAGGCCGTCAAAGGTCGGCCGGTATTCGTCCTCGCCGAGCAGGTCGCCGGTCATGACCACCACCGGCACGGCTGCCAGGGCCGGGTCACGGCGCAGCCGGCGGGTCACCTGGCGGCCGTCCAGGCCGGGCAGATTGAGGTCCATGAACACCAGGTCCGGCCGCCGTTCGGCCGCCAGGTACAGGGCGGCCTCGCCGCTGTCCGCGGTGCACACCTCCACCGGGCTGTGGCGGAAAAAGTCGAGGAACACGTTCTTGATGATGGCCATGTCATCGACCACCAGGATGCGCGCCGGCCGGTCCAGGGGCCGGGGTGCAGCCGCGGGCTTCGCCGGTCCGGTCAACGGGTCGGCGGCCGCCACGGCCGGGAAGGTCACCGTGAAGCGGGTGCCCTCCCCTTCCCGGCTGGTCAGCTCGATCAGCCCGCCCATCATGGTCACCAGCCGGCTGCACAGGGTCAGGCCCAGGTCGGCGCCGTTGTACTTCTGCACCGTGTGTTCGGCATCGGGCTGGAAGAGTTCGAACAGCTTGTCCCGTTCCGCGGCCGGGATGCCGATGCCGCTGTCCTCGACCCGGAAGCGCAGGTCAAAGCGGCCGGCCGCACCGGCCGCGGGCCCGCCGTCCACGCTCACCTGCACGTAGCCCCGGGTGGTGTAGCGGATGGCATTGCCCACCAGGCTCTGCAGGCTCTGGCGTACGCGCTGGCCGTCGAGCACGAACACCCGCGGCAGGTCCGCATCGATGCTGGTGCGGAACTGCAGCCGCTTCTCCGCGGCCTGGGGCCGGCACATCTCGTCGATCTCGTCGACAATGGCCTGCAGCCGCACCGGGCCGGCCTGGATCTGCAGCCGGCCGGACTCGATCAGGGACAACTCCATGATGTCGTTGAAGATGCCCACCAGGGTGAGGCTGTTCTTGTGGATGATGTCGAGGAAATGCTGTTCGCGCGGCCCGAGCCCGGCCTCGCTGAGCATCTCGGTGTAGCCGATGATGGCGTTCATCGGCGTGCGCACCTCGTGGTTGATGTTGGCGATGAACTCCTTTTTCAGCCGGTTGACCGATTCCGACACCCGCGCCACCTCGGCGCGGCAGTCGTTGGCCGCGGGCAGCGGCTGGGCGGCCATTGGCGTGCGGTACCACAGCGCCAGCCGATGGCCGTCCTGATCGGTGTACAGGCTGAGCGGCCCCGGCTGGGCAAAGTGTTCATCCAGGGGGCCATCGCCCTGCAGGGCCGCGATCACCGGGTGGTCGAGCAGTTCCGGGGCGAGATCGCCGAGGCTTGCGCCAAGCGGGCTGTGTTCCGGCCCGGGCGCGGCCAGCGCGGCCCGGTTGGCGCGGATGACGCGCAGATGTGCATCCAGGCAGAGGATGGCCACCGGCGCCCGGTCCAGCACCTGCCAGACCGGGTCAGCCGGTTCGATGGCATCAGTGACAGGGCGGCGGGCGCGCGGCAGCAGGGCCATGAGCGGGGCAAGGCTTTTCAAGGGGCTGGTCCGATGGCGGTGAGGGGGATGTTGTCGCCAGTATAGAACAGGTGCGGGGCGGATGTCAAAAGAGCGCGGCCCGCGGCGCTCAGGCCGCCTGCCGTCGGGCCGCATGGCGGCGGGCCGCGGCCAGCAGGCCGCTTGCCCATTCGGGCGTGGCCGAGGCGAGCACGTGGGTGTACAGGGCGAGCACGTTCTTGTGCACCAGGCCGTCGCGCTTGTCGGCGAACCCGGTGCCGCGCTCCATGGCCAGCACCAGCTCGCCGCTGTCGCCCTGCCAGTCATGGACCACCGAGTAGCGGAACTCGTGGCCGCGAATGGTCGTGCCCACCGGGTAGAAGCTGTTCGCCTGTTCCACGGTGCAGATCGAATAGCCGTGCGCCTGCGGTTTTCTGGCGAGCGAGAAGGTCACCGGGAACACGCCGGCGAGCGGAAATTCCCGCCCCTCGAGCAGGATCGAGCGGCCGAGGAAGATGAGCCCGCCGCACTCGGCGTACACCGGCAGGCCGGCCTCGATGCGCGCGCGCACCGAGGCGCGGAAGGTGGTGTTGGCGGCCAGTTCGCCGGCGCTGGTCTCCGGGAAGCCGCCGCCGATGTAGAGCGCGTCCAGGTCCGCGGGCAGGGTCTCGCTGTGCAGGGCGTCGATGGGCACCAGGCGGGCGCCGGCCGCGCGCAGTCCCTCGAGATTCTCCTCGTAGTAGAACTGGAAGGCCGCGTCGCGGAACACGCCGATGGTTACCTCGTCCGCGCGGACGCGCACCGGCCGGGGTTGCGGGGGCAGCGGCAGCACCGGTCGCATGGCCGCGCAGGCGGCGTCCAGGTCCACATGGGCCTCGACCGCGGCGGCCAGCGCGGCCACCGCCTCGTCCGCGGCCGCGTATTCCTGGTGCGGGGTCACGCCCAGGTGGCGCATGGGGAAGATGTCCCGGTGCAGCCGCGGCATGACGCCCAGCACCGGCAGGTCGGTGTAGCGCTCCACCGACTGGCGGACAATGGATTCGTGCCGGGCCGTGGCGATCTGGTTGAGGATCACGCCGGCGAAACGCAGGCGCGGGTCGAATGCCTGGCAGCCGAGCACCAGCGCGGCCACGGTGCGGGTGGTCTTGGCGCAGTTGACCACCAGGAGCACCGGCAGGTCGAGCAGCAGAGCCAGTTCCGCGGTGGAGTACTCGCCCGCCACGCTCACCCCGTCGTACAGGCCGCGGTTGCCCTCGATCACGGCAAAGGAGCAGTCCTGCAGGTGCGACTGGAAGGTGGTGACCATGGTCTCGGGCGTCATCAGGTAGGGGTCGAGGTTGTAGCAGGGCCGGCCCGCGGCCTTGCCCAGCCAGCCGGCGTCGATGTAGTCCGGTCCCTTCTTGAACGGAACCACGCCCTGCCCCCGTTTGGCCAGGGCGCCGATCAGCCCCACCGAGACCACGGACTTGCCCGACCCGCCGCTCAGGCCGGCGAGCACCACGCTCTTCACTGTTTCCTGCTGCATGAACCCTTTCCCGTGCAGGCCGAGCCGCGCCTGCCAATCAATTTTTGAAACGATAAAACAAAATGTTGATGAACAAACCTCACCCGTTTTGACGCTTTCGCGGCACGACTCCCAGGTCGTGGGCAGGCAGGCCGAACTCGGCCCAGACCTCGTCGTAGAGGGTGTTGAGCCGCGTTTCCAGTTCCTGGCGGAAGACCTCGACCTCGGCGTGGCTGACCGGCGTGGGCACAAACAGCGGCTCGCCGTGGTGGAGGACAATGGTGGCAAAGGGCTTGGGAATGAGGGTGCGATCCCAGCTGTTGATGGCGATGGAGCGGTCCGTGGCCCAGGCCATGGGCAGGATGGGCCGGCCCGACTTGCTCGCCATGAGAATGGCGCCGGACTGGGCCCGCCGCGCCGGCCCCTGGGAGCCGTCGGCAACGATGCCGGCGCTGCTGCCCCGGCGCATCTGCTCGACCATCTCGCGCAGGGCGCGGAAGCCGCGCTGGTTCGAGCTGCCGCGCACCGGCAGGTGGTGGAACCGTTCGGCCAGGCGGGCGATGTACTCGCCGTCCCGGCTGGAACTGACCATCACCGCGGCCGAGTAGGCGCGCAGGTGGTAGAAGATGTACAGGAAAGAATAATGCCAGAACACGGCGATGGCCGCGCCGTTTTCACGCAGCACCGCATCCATCCGCTCCCGGCCGCGCACCCGCACTCGGCAGGTGGCGAACCACCCCCGGAGCAGGGTCGCGACCACCGGCGGGGCCACGGCAAGCGAGCATTTGTACCAGAAATCAGCCAACGGCCAGCTCCATCATCCTGAGTTCCCTGATCCGGTCGCGGTAGCCGGCCGCCTCCTCGAAGGCCAGCTGCCGCGCCGCTTCCTGCATCTTTTTCTCCAGCCCGGCGATCTCCCTCCGCAGTTCGTCGACGCTGTGATAGACCACCTCCGGCTCGGCCGCGGTGAGCAGGCCGAGCGACTCGGCATCCTCACCCTCGGCCGGGTGCCAGCCCGAGGCGCGCAGGTGCTGGGCCATGGCGTCCTTGATGCCGGAGATGACCGTGCGCGGGGTGATGTTGTGGGCCCGGTTGTGCGCCTCCTGGATGGCCCGGCGGCGGCTCGTCTCCTCCATGGTGGCCTGCATGGACGGGGTCACCCGGTCGGCGTAGAGGATGACCATGCCGCCCTCGTTGCGCGCCGCCCGGCCGCAGGTCTGCACCAGCGAGCGCTCGGAGCGGAGGAACCCCTCCTTGTCCGCATCGAGCACGGCCACCAGGGAAACCTCGGGAATATCGAGACCTTCGCGCAACAAATTGATGCCGATGAGCACGTCGTAGTCGCGCTGGCGCAGGTCGCGGATCAGCTCCACCCGCTCCAGTGTCTTGATGTCCGAGTGCAGGTAGCGCACGCGGATGCCCAGTTCCTCGTAGTACCGGGTCAGGTCCTCGGCCATGCGCTTGGTCAGGGTGGTGACCAGCACCGCCTCGTTGCGCTCGGCGCGAAGGCGGATCTCCTCAAGCAGGTCGTCCACCTGGCTGGAGGCCGGCCGCACCTCGATGCGCGGGTCGAGCAGACCGGTGGGCCGGATGAGCTGCTCGATCACGTGCTCGCCCGCCCTGCCCAACTCGTACGGCCCGGGCGTGGCGGAGACGTAGACCACCTGGCGGATGCGCTGTTCGAACTCGTCGAACCTGAGCGGCCGGTTGTCCAGGGCCGATGGCAGGCGGAAACCGTAGTTGACCAGGGTCTGCTTGCGCGAGCGGTCGCCGTTGAACATGCCGCCCACCTGGGGCACGGCGATGTGCGACTCGTCGATGATGAGCAGGTAGTCGTCCGGGAAATAGTCGAGCAGGTTGGGCGGCGGCACGCCCTCGGGCTTGCCGGTGAGGTGGCGGCTGTAGTTCTCGATGCCGTTGCAGTAGCCGAGTTCGCCGATCATCTCCAGGTCGAACATGGTCCGCTGCTCCAGCCGCTGGGCCTCCAGCAGCCGGTTGTCGGCCTGCAGTTCGGCCAGCCGCAGCTGCAACTCGTCCTGGATGGAACGCACGGCCATCTTCAGGTTGGCCTGGCTGGTGACGAAGTGGCTGCCCGGAAACACGGTCAGCTCGTCCATGGTCTCCAGTTCCACCCCGCGCAGCGGGTCGATGACCACGATGCGGTCGATGGTGTCGCCGAAGAACTCCACGCGCACGGCCCGTTCCTCCTCGTGCACCGGAAAGATGTCGATGACGTCGCCGCGTACCCGGAAGGTGCCGCGGTGAAAGGAGATCTCGTTGCGCTCGTAGAGCATGAACACCAGCCTCCGCTGCACCTCCTCCATGGGGTAGTCGGTGCCGGCGCGCAGGAACAGGTGCATGGCGCTGTACTCCTCGGGCGAACCGAGGCCGTAGATGCACGACACCGAGGCCACGATGAGTACGTCCCGGCGGGTGAGCAGGGAGCGGGTGGCCGAGTGGCGCAGCTTGTCGATGGCGTCGTTGATGGCCGAGTCTTTCTCGATGTAGGTGTCCGAGGCCGGGATGTAGGCCTCGGGCTGGTAGTAGTCGTAGTAGGAAACGAAGTATTCCACCGCGTTGTGCGGGAACAGCTCGCGGAACTCGGCGAACAGCTGGGCCGCCAGCGTCTTGTTCGGGGCCATGACCAGGGTGGGCCGCTGCACCCGGGCCACCACCTGGGCCATGGTGAAGGTCTTGCCGGAGCCGGTGACACCGAGCAGCACCTGGTCGCGCACCCCGGCCTCGATGTTGGCCACCAGGTGGTCGATGGCCGCGGGCTGGTCGCCCGAGGGGGTGAAGTCGGTGACGATCTCGAAGCGGCGGTCCGCGTCGTAGAACGGGGTGGTGACGGCGGCCGCGGCCGATGGGGTTGAGTGCGGGTCGTTGCTCACGTTTGCGTCACAAACGGTTGAAAGGACGAGGTCAGCGGACAGCCACGGTAAGCCGCGAGATGCAGATCGGTCTGTCCTGCTCATCGCGGATGGCGATCTGCCACACCTGGGTGCTTCGGCCGATGTGGATCGGCGTGGCCCGGCCGATCACCCAGCCGCGCGGCGCCGGCCGCAAATGGTTGGCGTTGATCTCCAGGCCCAGGCAGATCGTGCCTTCGGGCACCGCCAGGTAGGCCCCGGCCCCGCCCAGGGTCTCGGCCAGGGCGGCCGAGGCGCCGCCGTGGAGCAGGCCCATGGGCTGCATGGTGCGCTCGTCCACGGGCATGCGCGCCTCGACAAAGTCCGCGCCGATCTCGGTGAACTCGATGCCCAGGCACTGCACCAGGGTGTGGTTGCAGGCGATCTGCATCTCTTCCAGGCTGGGGTGTTTCTGCCACAACGGCGATGGGACGGGAGGGGCCATGGTGCTCCTTGCTGGCGGTTTCAGGCGGCTGCCCGCGGGCGGCGTCCGGTCTTCAGGGGCGGAGTGCTGTCAGTCCTCGTCCTCGTCGTCCTCGTCGAAATCGTAGGGGGCCAGATCGCGAATGATGCCGAGGAACACGCCCAGGGACTCGCTCAGGTTCTTGACGATCTCGCTGTACTGCTTCTTTTCCTCCACCGATTTCGCCTTGGCCATGGCCTTGAGGGTGGCGGTCAGTTGGTCGGACAGTTCGTGCAGCAGGTGTTCGGGAATCATGTGCTCTCCTTGAGGGTTCAGGGGAAAGGGGGCGGACGGAACCTTTGTTCCGCTACAGCAGCCCGCTCATCAGGCCGACCGCGACCACCACGAGAAAGGCGGACACGATCCACTGCACCGAGCGGAAGGTCATCTTCTTGAGCAGCCGCTTGCCGCCGTAGGCGCCGGCAAAGGCAGCGCCGCTTGCGGCCGCGACCAGCGGCCAGTCGATCCGGTGGGCCTGGCC
>JAGODN010000372.1 GCA_017998195.1 Desulfobulbus sp.
TGCTTGAAGAACCGCTTGAGGACGCTTTCCCTGGGCGGCGGTGGCAGGCGGTTCGGGCCGACATCCTTGAGCCGGCGTTTGGCCTCGTCGAGGCTGAGGCCGGCGGGCGAGGTGGCCAACTCGGCGAGGATGGTCTCGGCCGGCAGGCTGTGGAGCGGAGTGCGGGCCAGGCGGGCGGCTGTTTCCTTGTCCATGAACTGTGGCGCTCCTTGTCGCAGGGTGGAGTTGTCGGTTGCGGGAGGGGTGCCGCCGGCGCGGCCGGGCCGTTGCCGCGGGCGGCTGCAGACCGGCCGGTCCGTTCAGAGGAAGTTGTAGCGGTCCTGCATCTCCCGGTAGACGAGCGTGGAGAAATCGCGGATGACATTGCCGCCGGAGACCATCCAGTGCTTGAAATCCCTGGGCTTGGAGGGGCGCTGGACGATGCCGACAATGATGTAGGGGGCCTGCCGCCTGCCCGGCGGCACGATGATGCCCATGTCGCCGCACAGGTGTGCGGTGGTGCCGGTCTTGTTGTACACCCGGGTGCCCTTGGGCAGCTGCGTGCCCCAGTAGATGCGGTCCCGCCCGGGCAGGGCCATGACCCGCAGCATCTCCTCGGAATGGGGCAACTGGTGTTGCCACAGGGCCTTCAGGTAGGCGATGTAGTCGGTCGGCTGGGCGCTGTTCCTGTAGGTCTTGCCGCCCGGCGGAATGTATTCGCAGATGTTCACCCGGCGGACCAGCGGCCCGTAGGCCTGTTTGAGCACGGCCTGGCAGCGGGCAGGGCCGCCGACCTGGCGCATGAACCAGTTGGTGGCCTCGTTGTCGCTGTGCTGGATCATGCGCACCATCATCTGTCGATGCTTCTCGGTGTACTTCAGTTTGCCCTTGTCGACCTGGTGGAAGAAGGCCAGGGCCACGAACGGCTTGATCATGCTGGCCGCCTGGAAGGAGCGCTGGGCGTTGTGGCTGGCCAGGTAGGTGTTGCTGGTCAGGTCATAGGCCACCAGCGCGGTGCTGTCGTTCTTGCCCAGCCGCCCCCTGGCCTGCTGGGTGCGCAGGAAGGACTGCAGGTCGCCGTTCAGCCCGGCCGTGGTCGCGGGAACCGCCGCGGCCTCCGGGACAGCGGGCGCGGCCTTCCTGCCCTGGCCGGTCCGCACCTCGGCGACGTGCACCCGGGTGGCCACCGGCGCCCCGGCCGTGACCCCTCTCCCGTCCCTGGCCGCAGCGGAGGACGGTACCGCCACCGCCGCCTGCGCCGTGTTCCTGTTCTGCCCCTTGGCCGGTTTGGCCAGGGCCACCGGGCCGGCCGTGTCGCTCACCGCCGGCCGGACCGCGGCGGTGATCACCGCGGGCGTCAGCTTGTGGGCGCGCAGCAGGGTGCGGTGTTTGGCGGCGAGCTGCTGGGCCGCGTTTTTGTTGGCCCAGCTCCGGTAGACGATGGCGTGGGTGCGACCGTCGAGTTGTTCGATGACCAGCCGGTCCGCCACCTGTTTGCCGAGTTTGGCGGCGATGCGGTCGCGGTCCCGGGACAGCTGCTGCAGGTTCGAACCCTGGGCGTAGCGCACCTGGTAGAGACTGTGGTAGCCGCTGGCGGCCACGGTCTGGGCGTCCTTGAGCCCGGCCCGGCGCAGGCCGGCCTTCTGCCCGGCGGCCAGGGCCTTGGCCCGGGCGAGCGAGGTCCGCGCCGGGTACACCAGCCCGTAGCCCCGCCCCATGCCCACCACCTGCAGCTGGCTGCTGTTCGGCAGCCCGGCGACGCGGCTGACCCTGCCCTGGTAGCTGAGCACGCGCTGCACGCTGGTTTCCCAGGTGTAGAGCAGATCGTGGCGCTTGGCCGGGGCAGCCACGGCGACGGCGGCCGCCAGCAGGGACAACAGCAGGACGAGGAATGGGAGGCGGATCAATTTCACAGCGGCAGAAAAAGTTGGGGTTGATCTCTCGGGCGACCGGCGGCCATTGCCCGGCTCCGGTTGATGCAGGCCCGGCCCGCGCCGGTCGCCGGCTGCGAATCGCGCTTTTTTTCTACTGTATCGCGGCAGCGGCGTCAACGATACCCGGTGGCCACGAGACCCTGGCAGCGGCCGCACCGCGTCGTCACCAAGTCCCCGACGGACAGCGGCGCCGCGGCCCGGGCAGGCCGATCACCCCGCTTTTGCGCCTTGAAGAACGGTCCCGGGAGTGATATCCATGAGCAACAGGCCGTTCCCATTCACCCCAACCGATGCTGGAGAAAACGAACCCATGAAAACGATTCCCGCCCTGCTCGCCCTGCTGCTGCTCGCCGGCTGCAGCGCCACCGGCCCGGTCCTCTACCCCAACACCCACCTGCAGCAGGTCGGCGAACCGCAGGCGCAGAAAGACATCGCCGAGTGTGAGACCCTGGCCGAGCAGTACGTCAAATCCGATGCCGGCAAAGAGGCGGCCAAGAGCACAGCGATCGGCGGCGCCGGCGGCGCGGTGATCGGCGGTGCGGCCGGGGCCGCGGCCGGCAGCTTCGGCCGGGGCATCGGCATCGGCGCCGCGGCCGGGGCGGCCAGCGGTCTGGTGCACGGCATCATCAAGGCCAGCGAACCGACCCCGGTGTTCAAGAACTTCATGATCCAGTGCCTGCAGGACCGGGGCTACCAGCCGATCGGCTGGGAATGAGCGATCGCCCGGGCGACGCCCGACCCTGATCGCCGCCCGCCCCGCCCGGGCGAACCCGGCACGGCGCGGGCGGCGTCTTTTTTCCCTCAGCGCGGAGCAGCCATGGCCGAACGACCCGAACCCACCCCCACCCCGCCGGCGGACGAAGCGGAGGCGGCGGCAAACCGACCGGCCTGCAACCTGAACGCCCTGTTCGACGGCATTCTCGACAACCCCACCGTGGACGACGACGAGGACTGATCCGTCCCCCTCCCTCCCCCGGTCCGCCCCGGACCGGTACTCAGGC
>JAGODN010000051.1 GCA_017998195.1 Desulfobulbus sp.
CGTTGGCCTGGTTGAGCCGGGCCATGGTGATCTCGGAGATGACCATCTCCTGGAAGGCGGCGAAGGTGCCGAAGATGCCCTGCCGGCCCGGCTGGGAGCCGAAGCCCGCGGCCACGGAGAAGTTGTTGCGCTCCATGATGCCCGCGTTGACGTACACCTGGGGGCAGCGTTTGCGCACGTGGTGCAGGCCGCAGGAGCCTTCGAGGTCGGAATCGACCACCAGCACCCGGCGGGCGGGCTCGTCCAGTTCGCCGATCAGGTCGCAGACGATGCGGCCGAACTCGTCGCGGTTCTTGGCGAACTCGGGGGTGCTGCCGCGGTACTCAATCTTGGCGCCCTTGGCCGGCGGCTGGCGGAGCAGGGCCACGGCCGCCTCGTGGCCGCGGCCGGCGAGGTAGTCGATGGCCATGGCCACCGGGATGACGTCGTGGCCCTTGGGCAGCCCCTCGATGCCGGGCACGCCCACGGCCATCTTGCGCTTGATGACCACGGCCGCCGGCCCGGGGGTGGCGATCGCCGTGCGCACGGCGGTGAACAGGGCGTCCAGGTCCTCGCCGTCACAGGTCTGCACGGCCAGGCCGTGGCCGCTCAGGGTGCGGGCCAGGTCGTAGCCGGGCATGTAGTCGGTGGGATGGCCGGCGATGGTGACGTTGTTGTCGTCGAGCAGCAGTTTCACCGGCAGCTGCCGGGCCACCGCGTAGCGGGCCGCCTCGGCGTCGCCGCCCTCCTGTTGGGAGCCGTCGCTGCCGAACAGGAAGACGGTCCGGCCGGCGCCGGCCTCGGCCACGCCGTTGACATGGCTCCACAGGTGGCCGAGACGGCCGGAGCTGAAGAAGATGCCGTCCGCGTCGCTGCGCTCGGGGTGGCCGTAGTAGCCCTTGCCGAACTCCCGGTAGTGGAGCAGGGATTCGGCCGGCTTGTAGCCGTTGAGCACGCTCATGATGTACTGCAGGGCGACCCGGTGGCCGGCCTCGTCGAAGTAGACCGGGTGGAACGCGTCCGAGCCCTTCATGAAACCGTCGGCGATGAGTACCTCGGGCACGATGTCATAGGCGCCACCGGTATGCCCGCCCAACCCCTTGGTGTTCGCCAGGGCGGTGAAAAAGACGATGCTGTCGCGCACCAGGGCGATATTCTTCTCAAGGGTGGCGCGCTGCTCCGCGTCCAACCCGGTTTGATCGACGGACAGGCGCAGCGGCCGGAAGGCCGACAAGTCAAAGGGGAAGTTCATGGGCTGATCCTGGAAGGTGAATGGTGGTGCGGCGGCGCGGCGGACCGCCTGGCGTCGCCGGATGGAGGTGCATGGTAGTGCAGAAATAACAGAACTGCCAGAATCCGCAAGGATCAACTTGCGCGCCCCGCGGCTTGCCGGTACAAAGGGTGTTTCGGCCGCAACCGGCCCCGGTCAGGGACCGCAGGTCCGGCCGCGGCCCCGTTCTCCGCCGGTGCTGCCGGCGTCCCTCGACCCGGAAAACCCCATGAAGACCATCTGGAAATTCGAACTCCAGCCGAACCGGCTGCAGGTCATCCCCATCCCCGCCGGCGGGCAGATCCTCAGCGTGCAGACCAAGGGCGACAGCGGGCCGCTCATGTGGGTGCTGGTCGACCCGGACCTGCCCCTGAAGGACCGCTTTCTCGGTATCTACACCACCAACACCGCCGTGCCCGACGACCCGGGCCGCTACGTGGCCACCTTTCAGATCATGGACGGCATGCTCGAATTCCACCTGTTCGAGATGGACGAGCCGCCGCCGGAGGCCCGCCTCATCGAGGAACCCGGGCCGGCCTGAACGGTTCGCCCCTCAGGCGAACACCACGGTACGGTTGCGGTAGACAAGGATCTGGCGCTGCAGGTGGTGCCAGACCGCCTGCGACAGGACCACCTTCTCCAGGTCGCGGCCCTTGCGCATCAGGTCGGTCACCGCGTCGGCGTGGCTGACGCGGATCACGTTCTGGGCGATGATCGGCCCGGCGTCCAGTTCCTCGGTGACGTAGTGGCTGGTGGCGCCGATGATCTTCACCCCTCGTTCGTAGGCGGAATGGTAGGGCCGGGCGCCGGGGAAGGCGGGCAGGAAGCTGTGGTGGATGTTGATGATGCGGTTCCTGTACCTGCTGATGAACATGGGCGAGAGGATCTGCATGTAGCGGGCGAGGACGATGAACTCCACCCGGTGTCGGGCGAGCAGTTCGAGCTGGGCCTCTTCCTGTTCATCCTTGGTGTCGCCGCAGATCGGGAAGTGATGGAAGTCCACCCCGAACTGTTCGGCCACCGGCCGCAGATCCTCGTGATTGCTGATGATCAGGGGGATGACCACCTCCAGTTCGCCCGACTTCCAGCGGGCGAGCAGGTCGTAGAGGCAGTGCGGCTGGCGGGAGACGAAGATGGCCAGGCGCGGCACCTCGCTGGAGAAGTGCAGCTGCCATTGCATGTCGTACTTCTTGGCGATGAGGGTGTCGAAGTATTCGCCGATCTTGTCGTCCGGGATGATGAACCCGTCCAGCTCCCACTCGATGCGCATGAAAAAGACCTGCTGGTCCTGGTCCACGTGCTGGGCGAGGGCGGTGATGTTGCCGTTGTTCTTGTAGATGAATTCGCTGACCGTGGCGACGATGCCCTTGTTGTCCGGGCAGTGGATGAGCAGGATGGCGGAGGCGTTGGCAGGGTCGGAGGAGATGGTGTGCATGGGCGGCTCGGCGCGGCGGTTGACGGACGGGCGACGGCCGGCCGCCGGAGATCCGGGAGGCTGCCGTCACGACAGGGTCGTCATGATAGCCGCATCACCGCGCCAGCGCAAGCCGGGAAGCGGGATCAGGACAAAAACCGCGGCAGCGCTCAGTCCTCCGGCAGCAGGCCGCGCCAGCGCTCGTCGAGCAGGGCCTGGACCATGCAGGGGGCGCTCTGCTGCCAGCGGCGGATGACCGCCTCCCGTTCCGTGCGCAGGGCGGCCAGCGCCGCCGCCTCGTCGGCAAACGGGAAGCGGGCGCACACCTCGGTGAGTGCCGCCCGCCGGCTCAGGCCGCCGCCCCGCACCAGACCGAGATAGGTCCGGTAGGCCCGGTGCTGCGGGTCGTGATCCGTTGCCGGGGCGCTGTCCTCGTCCGGGCCGCGGTCCGGATCGATGAAGAGCCGGTATTCGCTGGCCGCGTCATAGGTCGGGCGGCGATAGGCGGGCAGCAGGGCGAGCAGTTCCTCTTCCAGTTCCTCCCGCTCCTCCAGCCCACACGGATCGGGTCGGCCGGTCAGGCGGGCGTACTCGCCCACCGCCCGGCCCAGGTCGGTGGCGAAGCGGGCGGCCACGAGACGGGCTGCAGCCGGCCGGTCAACGGGGGCGGGCGCAGGCGGCTCGCCGGGCAGGGGACGGGGATCAGGCCGGGAAGGGTGCATGGGCGCTTGTACAGGGACAGGGAAGATTGGTGCGACCCGATTCTTCGGGAGCGGCAACCCAGGCCACTTGCGCAAGTATAGCGGCCGGGGCGGAAAAGGCGAGCCTAACCCAGGCAGGCGTGCGCCACTGTGGCAAGGATGGCCTTGACATTCCGCCCGGGCCCGCTACCCTGCGGCCAGCCGGCCGGCCAGGTCGCTGTCCGGCGCCGATTCCCCTCCACCGCCGACAGCCATGCTCCCCTCTCTCCGCCTGAACCGCGACGAACGCAGCTGGATCCTCTACGACGTGGCCAACTCGGCCTTTGTGCTGGTCATGGTCACCGCGGTCATGCCCCTCTATTACAAGGGAGTGATCGGAGCCACCCTGCCCGACGCCATTGCCACCGCCAACTGGGGCTTTGCCAATGCCGCCGCCTCCCTCACCCTGGCCCTGCTGGCGCCGCTGCTCGGCGCCCTGGCCGACTATCGCGGCCGGAAGAAACCGTTCTTCGCCGCGTTCCTTGCCCTCGGCCTGACCGGCTGCCTGGCGCTGACCCTGGTCCAACCCGGCCAGGGGTTCCTCTGCCTGCTTCTCTTCGTCCTGGCCCGCATCGGCTGGGGCGGGGCCAACATCTTCTACGACGCCTTCCTGGTCGACGTGACCAGGCCCGAGCGCATGGACACGGTCTCCGCCCGGGGCTACGGCTTCGGCTACATCGGCTCGGTGGTGCCCTTCCTGGCCGTGATCGGCCTGCTCGCCAGCGGCGGCCTGGACAGCGGCCTGCCCGCCCGCGAGACCCGCATCGGTTTTGTCGTTGTCGCCCTGTGGTGGCTGCTCTTCTCCCTGCCGGCCCTCAGGCACCTGCGCCAGCGTCACGGTCTCGACCCGGTCACCGCACCGCTGGCCGACAGCCTGCGGCGGCTCGGCCGCACCTTTGCCGAGGTGCGCAGCCACCGGCCGGCCTTCCTCTTCCTGCTCGCCTATTTTTTCTACATCGACGGCGTCGACACCATCATCACCATGGCCATTGCCTACGGTCACGATCTCGGCTTCAGCGTGCCCCTGCTCATCGGCGTACTGCTCTTCATCCAGGTGGTGGCCTGGCCCTGTGCCCTCGTCTACGGTCGCCTGGCCGCCACCTTTTCCGCCCGGCGCCTGCTCCTGGCCGGCATCGGCGTCTACTGCCTGGTCACCCTGCTCGCCTTCCTGCTGCCCGCCATCGCCGATCAGCGGCTGCAGACCGTTTGCTTCTGGCTGCTCGCCTTTCTCGTGGCCTCGTCCATGGGCGGCATCCAGGCGCTCAGCCGGTCCACCTTCGGCCGGCTCATCCCGGCGGAAAAGAGCGGCGAGTACTTCGGCTTCTACAACGTGGCCGGCAAGTTCGCGGCCATCACCGGCCCCATGCTGATGGGGCTGGTGGGGCGACTGAGCGGTCACAGCCGCTGGGGGGTGCTCAGCCTGCTGCTGCTGTTCGTGCTCGGCGGCTGGCTGCTCACCCGGGTGGAGACAGCGCACCCCGAATGACGCGGTGACCGGGCCGGAGACGGGTCGGCGGCGCGGTCAGCGCTCCCGGCGCCCCGCCCGGAGCACGCCCCACAGGACCGGGACGAGCAGCAGGAGCACCAGGGTCTGCAGCACCGAGCGGGGGGCCACGGTGATCAGTTCGCTGCTCACGGGGCTCTGGTAGGGTGCGGCCGGGCCGGCCCAGGTCGCGAGTGTGGCCCGCATCGTCTCCGGCCAACGGTAACCGGAATGACCGAGCACCGTGGGGAAGACCGTCTCCATGATCCGGTTTTCGCCCATGGCGATGCGCGCGTACTGTTGCCGCAGGTCAGTGTCGTCCTTGGCCTGGTCGGCGAGGAAGGCGTAGCGGTCCCGGCGGAACAGGTGCACCCGGGCCTCCACCAGCAGCGGGTCCCGGTGCGCCGGGTAGCGGGCGAGAAAGGCCCGGTACTGCTCCTCGCCGGCGTAGCGGTCGAGGATGGCCGCCACCTCCGATACCCGCTCCCGGTCCTGGCGGGCCAGTTCCACCCGGTCGAGGCGTGAGCGGAACACCCCGGCGACCGCATCCACGTGACGGTGGCCGTACTCGGCGGTCACCTCGTCCAGGCTGGCCGCGGCCGGCAGCAGGCGCGCATACCGGCCTTGCAGCTCCGGGGTGTTGCTCAGGCAGAAGAGCAGGAGCAGGAGGTCGGCCGCGGCGAGCAGCAGCACCGGCCGCCAGTCCCGGAGCCGGGCACGGCGGCGGACCGGGCGGTACCCCTGGACGGCGCCCACGGCCACCAGTGCCAGCACCGCGCTCAGGCCGTTGATGCCCAGGTCGCGGTAATCAAAGGTACGGCCCGGCACCAGCCACTGGATGAGTTCATCGATGATGCCCAGGCCGATGCCGGCCATGGCCGCGGCCGCATACCCGGCCAGGCCGCCCGGGTGTCGGTCCAGGGCCCGGAACAGCAGCGTGCCGAGCACAGCGTACTGCACAGAGTGGAGCGCCTCCTCCGGGCTGTCCCGCAGTGACCAGACCAGGCCAACAAACAGGGCGGCGACCGCGGCCAGGACCAGCAGCCGCGCCGGCGTCAGACCACGTCGCGCCGCCGCCCGCAAAAGCCGGACGCCGACCGCGGCAAGCGCGAGCAGGGTGGCCCAGAGAAAGAGGTGCCGACCACCGCGCCCGGCCACCAACTCTCGGAGAGCGCCAGCCAGGGGAATGGCCCCCCAGATGAGCAGCAGCCAGCCCGCCACCGCCGCCCATGCCCGCCCTGTTCCTGTGTGCCCGCCCGCCGCTGTCCGTTCCATCCGCTGCCCTCTGTTTGCTCCTGCCTGTCCCGGTCCCCTGTTTGCCTCCGCCTGTGCCGGTACGCAGTCCGTGGGCAGACAGGTTCCTCCGGTCCGGGAAGCGCGCACTCCGCCGCCTAGCCTGTTGCTGATTGTGCATCTTGTGCAAAATAAAAAAGTAATTGCAGGTGCATTTTTTTCCCACTATACACCAACCATCGGGCAGTCCCGCTCGGACATTTTTTTTAATTGAGGTGGATTTGATCGTCAACTAACCGCAACAGAAGACATCGCACTGCAAGGAGGTGGCGGATGGAGTCGAAAGGCATAGGCAACGGCAATACTTTGTTGAGTGCTGTCACGCGCAGGGATTTCATGAAATTCTGTACCGCGGTGGCAGCGACCATGGGTCTGCCGGTGAGCATGGCCCCCCGCATCGCCGAGGCGGTCACCTCCGCGCAGCGACCGCCGGTCATCTGGCTGTCCGGCCAGGAGTGTACCGGCTGCATCGAAAGCCTGCTGCGCACCGGGCACCCGACCCTGGAACATCTCATCTTCGACCTGATCTCGCTCGAGTACTCCGAGACCCTCAACGCCGGCGCCGGCCACCAGGCCGAAGCGCACCGGGCCAAGGCCATTGAGCAGTACAAGGGCAAGTTCATCCTCGTGGTCGACGGCGCCATTCCGGTCAAGGACGGCGGCGTCTACTGCATGATCGCCGGCAAGCCGGTGCTGGAGATCCTCAACGAGACCGCGCCGCTGGCCGCCGCGGTGATCGCCATCGGCTCCTGCGCCTCCTGGGGCGGGGTGCCGTCCGCCGACCCCAATCCCACCGGGGCCACGCCGGTCCACGAAATCCTCAAGCCCAAGGGCATCCCGGTGGTCAACATCCCCGGCTGCCCGCCCAATCCGTACAACTTCCTGTCCACGGTCATCCATTTCCTGACCTTCAACAAGCTCCCGGCCCTGGACGAAAAGGGACGGCCCAAGTTCGCCTACAGCCGCATCATCCACGAGAACTGCGAGCGGCGGCCCCACTTCGACGCCGGCCGCTTTGCCGAGGAGTTCGGCGACGCTGGCCACCAGGCGGGCTACTGCCTGTACAAGCTGGGCTGCAAGGGTCCGGAAACCTACAACAACTGCTCCACTCTGCCCTTCAACGACACCCCGGGCTGCTGGCCGGTGGCCACCGGCTCGCCCTGCTTTGGCTGCTCCGAGGAGAAGGTCGGCTTCCACAGCCCGCTGTTCGCCAAGGCCAAGGTGGTCTTCCCGACCCCGCCGGCCCAGCAGCCGGACACCATCCCGCCCAAGGGCGGCGGCGCGAAGAATTTCGCCTACGGGGTCGCCGGTGCGGCCGTGGGTGCGGTGACGGTGGCCCTGGCAACCCGGGGCGGCAAGGGTGACGGATCGAGTTCGGGAGACTGAAGCCATGGCAATCAACAGACGAGATTTTCTCAAGTTCACGGCTGGGGCAGGCCTGATGCTGTCCGCCGGGGCCACCCCCGCCCGTGCGGAACGACAGAAGGGGGAACTGCCGCCCGAGGCGGTGGGCATTCTCTATGATGCCACCCTGTGCATCGGCTGCATGTCCTGCATGGTCAACTGCAAAAAGGCCAACTCCGAACCCGGCGGCGCCCTCTACCACAAGGAAACGGCCGGCCACATCCCCTTCGAACTGCCCCCGGACAACCCCATCTACGACGCCCCTGACGGGCTTTCCTCGCAGACCCTGTGCGTGATCAAGGCGTACCGCGGGGACGGCGAGACCCTGCCGGCCCATTCGGCCGCGACGGGGTTCTCCTTCCTCAAGTACCACTGCCTGCACTGCATCGAGCCGGCCTGCGTCTCCGTCTGCCCGGTGGCGGCACTGCAGAAGCAGCCGGACACCGGCATCGTCACCTACAACAAGAACAAGTGCTTCGGCTGCCGGTACTGCCAGCTCGCCTGTCCCTTCGGCATCCCCATGTACGAGTTCGAAAAGGCCTCGCCCTCGGTGGTCAAGTGCCAGTTGTGCAACCACCGCTACGCCCAGGGCGGTTACTCGGCCTGCTGCGAGTTCTGTCCCACCGGCGCCTCGATCTTCGGCAAGGTCACCGACCTGCGCGAGGAGGCGAAACGGCGGCTGGCGCTCAAGCCCGGCGACACCTACGCCTACCCGGTCAAGCGGGTGGACGGTGACGAACGCACCGAGCAGGTGGTGGCCAGGTACGTGGATCATGTCTACGGCCTGGACGAGGCCGGCGGCACCCAGTATCTCTTCCTGGCCGGGGTCGAATTCGACAAGCTCGGCTTCAATCCGAAGATCACCAGCGATGTCTATCCGGATTACACCTGGGACTACGTTTCCCACGTCCCGGCCCTGATCGGCACTCTGCTGGCTACCGGCACCGCCCTGCGGATCGTGACCCAAAAGATCGAAAAAAAGAAGAATGAAGCCGGCACAGAGGACAAGGCGTAAGCCCCGTTGAACAGCCTCCCTGACGAGAACAACGACCATCGCGGCAAGACCGCTTGCCGGAAGAGGAAAAAGGAGAACACACATGGCCAAGAAGATAACCATTGATCCTGTGACCAGAATCGAGGGGCATCTGCGCATCGACTGCGAGGTGGACAACGGCAAGGTCACCAATGCCTGGTCGTCCGGGCAGATGTGGCGCGGCATCGAAGTGATCCTCAAGGGCCGCGACCCGCGCGACGCCTGGGCCTACACCCAGCGCATCTGCGGCGTGTGCACCACCGTGCACGCCATCGCCTCGGTGCGGGCGGTGGAGGATGCCCTCAAGATGGAGATCCCGCTCAACGCCCAGTACATCCGCAACATGGTCATCGGCGCCCACGGCATCCACGACCACATGGTCCATTTCTACCACCTGTGCGCGCTGGACTGGGTGGACATCGTCAGCGCCACCACCGCCGACGTGCAGGCCACCGCGGCCCTCGGCCAGAAGCTGTCCGACTGGAAGGGCAACAGCCCGCAGGAGATCAAGGCGGTGCAGGACCGGCTGAAGAAGTTCATCGCCAGCGGCCAGCTGGGCATCTTCGCCAGCGGCTACTGGGGCCACCCGGCCATGAAGCTGTCGCCCGAGGTCAACCTGCTGGCCGCCACCCACTACCTGCAGGCGCTCGAGTACCAGCGGAAGATCAACCAGGCCGTGGCCATTCTCGGCAGCAAGACCCCGCACGTGCAGAACCTGGTGGTGGGCGGCGTGTCCAACCCGATCAACCCCGACAGTCCGGCCAACCTGACGGTGCAGAAGCTCTACCAGATCAAGACGCTCATCGACGAGGTGGGCAACTTCATCAACCAGGCCATGCTCACCGACGTGGCTGCCATCGGCGCCTTCTACGCCGACTGGACGGGCTACGGCGCCGGTGTGCTCAACTACCTGTCCGTGCCGGACATGCCCATGGACACCAAGGGCACCGTCTTCGCCCTGCCCGGCGGCTACATCCCGGGCGGCGATATCGCCAAGTTCGCGCCCATCGCCAGTCAGCGGGAAAAGACGCTCTACGACGGCATCAAGGAGTCGATCAAGCATGCCTGGTACAACGGCGCCTGGGACCGGTCCCCCTACGAGGAGGACACCGTGCCCGAATATACCGGCTACGATTACGACAAGAAGTACTCCTGGGTCAAGGCGCCCACCTACCTCGGCCAGCCGGCCCAGGTCGGCCCGCTGCCGCACGTGGTGGCCATGTACCTGGCTGGCCACGAGACCACCAGGAAGTACGTGGACAGCACCCTGGCCACGGTGTCCGCCCTGGCCGGGACCACGGTGGGCATCCCCGCCCTGCACTCGACCATCGGCCGCATCGCCGCCCGGGTCATCCGCTGCGCCGTGCTCCACGACACCCTGGGTGTCCAGTGGCAGGCCCTGATCGACAACATCGGCAAGGGTGACCTGGACACCTTCAACGCCCCGGTGTTCCCGAAAGGCGAACAGCGCGGCACCGGCTTCCACGAGGCCCCGCGCGGCACCCTCTCCCACTGGATCGTGATCGACAACGGCAAGATCAAAAACTACCAGTGCGTGGTGCCCTCCACCTGGAACGCCGGCCCGCGCAACAACGAGGATGCCCTGGGGCCCTACGAGGCCTCGCTGGTGGGCAACCCGATCGCCGACCCGGAACTGCCGCTGGAGGTGCTGCGCACGGTCCATTCCTTCGATCCCTGCCTGGCCTGCGCCATCCACCTGGTGGACGGCAAAAAGACCCCGCTGGGCAAGGTCAAGGTCCTGTGAGCGACGGGGCGCTGAACAGGCGGGCACTGGTGCTGGGCATCGGCAACCTGCTCATCGGTGACG
>JAGODN010000373.1 GCA_017998195.1 Desulfobulbus sp.
GTGCTCAGGGGGCAGGTGGCGGGGGTGGTGGCCACGGTCACCGACCTGGCCGGGGTGGATGGGGTGGTGTTCGGCCGGGACGACATCGTGGCCCTGGTCGACTGGATCGAGGCCCGGCGGGCCGCCGCAGCGGAGGCCAGTCATGGCTGAGTCGGTCCCCTCGCCCTCGGCCAAGGCCGGCCTGCCGCCGGGCGCGCTCGTCCATGTGGGCGCGCAGCCCCAGGCTGAAGGCCGCGTCACCCTGATCAGCTACGGCCCGGACCACTGCACCGAGTGCGAGGTACGCACCGTGGACGACATCATTGCCGCCCGCGTGGCCGGTGACACCGCCTGGGTGCACTGCGAGGGGCTGGACATCGCGCCGCTCCTGGCGGAGATCGGCGCCCGGTTCCAGGTGCACCCGCTGGTGCTCGAGGACATCCTCAACACCCAGCAGCGGCCCAAGTTCGAGGAAACGGACACCTGCCTGTTCATCGTGCTCAAGACCCTGGGCGCCGACGAGGCCCAGGCCGTGCAGCACGAGCAGATCAGCCTGCTCATCTTCCCGGGTCTGCTCGTCACCTTCCGCGAGCACCGGGACGACCTGTTCACCAGCCTGCGCCAGCGGCTCGTCCACGGTCGCGGCCGCATCCGCACCCAGGGCAGCGACTACCTGGCCTACGTGGTCATGGACCTGGTGGTGGACCGCTATTTCGCCCTCACCGACACCCTGGAGGAGACCATCGAGGCGGTGGAGACCCGCCTGTTCGGCCGGCCGCAGGCCCAGACCTTTGCCACCATCCAGCGGCTGCGGCGGCAGCTGGTGTTCATCCGCAAGGCCATCGCCCCGCTGCGCGAACTGCTCATCGCCCTGCTGCGCAGCGACACGGAGTTGATCGGCGAAAAGACCGAACCCTATTTCCGCGACGTGTTCGACCACGTCATCCGGGTGATCGAGACCACGGACTCGTACCGCGACCTGATCAACGGCATGCTCGAAATCTCCCTGTCCAGCGCCAGCAACCGCCTCAACGAGGTGATGAAGGTGCTCACCGTGTTCGCCACCATCTTCATCCCGCTCACCTTCCTGGTCGGGGTGTACGGCATGAATTTCGACTACATGCCGGAGCTGCGCTGGAAGTGGTCCTACCCGATCCTGTGGCTGCTGTTCTTCCTCATCCCGGCCGTCCTGCTCCTCTGGTTCCGCCGCAAGAAATGGCTGTGAGGTCCGCGCCGGCTCACCGCAGCCCGCCCTCGTGCCCGACCAGCGGCAGGTAGACCGCGAACTCGCTGCCCTGCCCCGGCTCGCTCCGCACGGTGACCACGCCGCCGCCCGCCTTGGCCAAACCCAGCACCACCGCCAGTCCCAACCCGCGCCCGGTGAACTTGCGCGTGAAGAACGGGTCGAACAGGTGTTCCTTGTCCGCCGGGTCGATGCCGCAGCCGTTGTCGGTCACGGCCAGGCGGGCGTAGACCGGTTCCTGCGGCTGCCAGTCGGCCGGAAAACGGTGGCGTGTTGCGATCTCGGCCGCGGCCGCGGACGAGACCGAAAGCTCCAGCCGGCCGGCCTCGCCGGTCACCGCCTCGGCCGCGTTGACGGCCAGGTTGACCAGCACCTGGCGGATCTGGTCGTCGTTGGCCAGCACCATCGGCCCGGGCTCCGGGAAATCGATCACCGTGTTCAGCCCGGCCGGCAGGAGCAGCTGCAGTTCGGGCAGGCAGCGGCGGCAGCAGGCGGCCAGGTCCACGGGGTGGCGGGCGGCCATGGACTGGCCGAGGTAGGTGAGCATCAGGCCGCTCAGTTCCGCGGCCCGTTCGGCGGCGCGCAGGGCCTCGGTCAGATCCCGGTCAATGCTGTCCCCGGAGAGCGGCCGGTGCATGGCCAGCTGGATGAAACCGATCACCGCGGTCAGCTGGTTGTTGAAGTGGTGGGCGATGGCCGCGGCCATGCGGCCAAGGCTCTTTTCCTTCTGCAGCTGCCGCTCGCGGGCCTCGCTCGCGGCCAGGGCCCGGCGCGACTCCCTCGCCCGGGAGCGGGAGACCACCAGGAAGAGCAGCAGCACAAGGGCCACCGAGCCGAGCAGGAAGCTGAGCGCCTGCCCGGACTGGCGCCCGAGCACGGTCATGTTGTCACGCACGGCACTGCGCAGCACGCCGATGGGGTTCCGGTCTATATCCGTGAGCAGGCGAATGGCGGAGGATCCGACCACCGCGGGTTGCCGGTCCCCGGTCGCGGCCAGCCGGTCGAACAGCTCCCGCTCCGGTCCCTGCAGCTGGTCGCGGGCCAGCAGTTCGGCCCGCACCCGGGTCCGCTCGGACAGGAGAATGACGTCGCCACGGGTGAAAAACCGGCCGAGGAGCAGCAGGCCCGGCGACCGCCCGGAGACGGAACCGGCCGGCAGCGGCCGGGCGGCGAGCAGGAGCAGGCCGTGCTCGGTGGCAAAGAGGCCGTCCCTGGGCAGGGCGTGTTCCCGCACCGGCTCCAGGCTGGCGAGCACGGGATGGGGATCGCCGATGAGGGCGCGCAGGACCACCGGCCCGCCCACCAGCGGGTGATGCACGCTGTGCCCGAGGCTGCGGCCGCCGGCGTCGTAGCAGGCGATCAGGTCGATGTCGCTCTCCGCCGAGAGCCTGGCCGCGTCCGGCAGGGCGCCGCCGGGCACACAGAGCCCGTCGTGACCGGCCCAATCCCTGGCCAGCCCGGCCAGCACCTGGATCTCGCGCTCCAGGTCGGCCACCGCCCGGTCGCTGTCCTCCACGGCCTGGCGTTCCTCGATCGCCCGGAAGGCCGGGTCCACCACCTGCAGGTTGATGGCCACAAGGACCAGGGCGATCAGGGCGCTGCCGCCGATCATTTCAAGGATTTCCCGGGTATGGGCGGCGATCAGGGAACGCAGGGCGGCAAGGGGCACAGGAGCCTCCGAAAG
>JAGODN010000374.1 GCA_017998195.1 Desulfobulbus sp.
CCTCAAGGCCGAGGAGCGCCAGTCCCGCCACCTGAACGAGCCCCAGCCCTTCACCTGCGAGGGACCCGAGGTGGTCTTCGAGCAGCCGCGGCTGCTGCCGGGCAGCTTCGACCTGGGCGCGCGCATCAGGGGGGTACGCACCCGCCAGAACATCTCCCAGAAGGAACTGGCCGAGCGGACCGGGCTGACCCCGAGCAGTATCTCCCAGGTGGAGAAAAACCAGATTTTTCCTTCGCTGCCCGCGCTGTTCCGGATGGCCGAGAGTTTGTCCGTGCCGGTGGGCGCGTTCTTCACGGGCCAGGCCGAGGAGCCGCGGGAAGGGGTCTTCCTGGCCGGCATCGGCACCGGTGTCCGCTTCGCCCGCCACGCCCGCGCCGTGGTCAGCGGTGAACAGCTGCTGCCGCCGGGCCTGCCCGGCGCCGGGGTGGACGGCTGCCTGGTGCGCCTTCCGCCGGGCGCGCGGCTGCAGGGGCATTTCTTCCAGCACCGCGGCGAGGAGATCGGCTGCGTGCTCGCCGGTCGCCTGCGGGTGCAGCTCAACGGCCAGAGCCGGGATCTCGGTCCGGGGGATGCGCTCTATCTGCGCCGGGACACGCCCGAGCGGTGGGAAAATGCGGGGGAGGGGACAGCGGAACTGTTCTGGGTGCGGGTCGGCTGAACACGGCCGGGGAGGCCGGGCCCGGGCAGGCCAGGACGGCCTGCCCGGGGGATTGGTGCCTGATCAGGCCATGAGGATTTTTTTGGCGCTTTCGTCGCGGGCGTCGGTCATGTGGGTGATGCCCGTTTCCCGCGCGGTTTCCCGGTTCCCCGCGAAGATGTCGTTGCGGGTGATCCGGTCCACCCGGAACTTGCGCGCGCCGGCCATGAGCTGCTGCAGACCGCAGGCGAGCTTGTCGGCCATGGTGTACATGGCGATGGCGCCGAAGGGGATATTCTTCATCTCGTCCCTGCCGACCCGCTTCTCCACGTCGAAATAGGAGGCGAAGATCTCCTCGGCGGTGGCGCCCAGGGCGGCGACGCTGGCCGGCAGCTTGTCCCAGTTGCCGTTCACCGCCTCGCGGCGTTCCGGCCGCAGCACGCCCTCGATGTTCGAGCCGAGGAAGCCCGGGATCATCAGGGCCCGGCCCATGCAGACCAGCTTGACAAAGGGCGCGCCCAGGGCGATACCCTTGAAGATCGAGTCCTCCAGCGCGAACCCGCCGGCAAAGCTCATGTCCACCACCCGTTTGCCCTGGGCGGCGAGCAGGGCGCCATACTCGTAGGCCTTGCTGTGCAGGTTGATAGAGGGCACGCCCCAGCTCTGCATCATGTTCCAGGGGCTCATGCCGGTACCGCCGCCGGCGCCGTCGATGGTCAGCAGGTCGAGGTTGGCTTCGGAGGCGAACTTGATCGCCATGGCCAGCTCCTCCATGCCGTAGGAACCGGTTTTCAGCGAGATGCGCTTGAAACCGAGGCTCCGCAGGTAGTCCACCGTCTTCATGAAATCCTCGCGCACCAGGTCAACCGTGCTCAGGTTGGTGCCGCCCAGCCGGCTGTGGCGGGCAAAGGCGCGGACGGAGCCTTTCTCGAACCCCTTCTGCACCTCGGGCGAGGAGGGATCCGGATCGACGATGTAGCCGCGGTTCTTGAGGAACAGGGCGTAGTCGAGGCTGCTCACCTGGATCTCGCCGCCGATGTCCTTGGCGCCCTGGCCCCATTTCAGTTCGACGATGCACCGGTCCCCATACTTGCCGGCCACGTATTCGGCCACGCCGTTACGGGTGTCCTCCACGTTCATCTGCACGATGATGCCGCCGAACTCCTCCTGGTAGCGGAAGTAGGTGTCGATGCGGCGGTCCAGCTCGGGCGCCTTGCTGATCCGGCCGTTCTTGATCTCGGACTCCTTGTCCACGCCGACCACGTTCTCGCCGACCACGATCGGGATACCCACCAGCGCGCCGCCGATGGCGAACGAATCCCAGTACTTGGCCGCGATGAAGGTTGAGCCCAGGGCGCCGGTCATCATCGGCACGCGGGCCCGGGTCTTGACCGTGTGGCCGAATTCGGTGGTCAGGTCGACGTTGGGGAAGATGCAGTCGTCCGGGTCGGTGGACAGCCCCTGGGCCAGGCCGTGGGCGCCGTAGGCGTAGCCCTGGATGCGCAGCGAGTTGTAGGACACGCCCACATGGGTGGTGTTGTTGGCGCCGGCGGTGACTACGCCGAAATCACGCGGGTACAGCAATTTGCGACCAACCAGGCTGGACTTCCAGGTCTCGCACTGGCCCATGCAGTCGGCGCGGCAGAGGGTGCACAGGCTGGACTCGGCGGGGTTGCCGCGGTTGGTGGTGCCGAGGACATCGTTGGATTTGGCGAAACGCATGGTGGACCTCTTCGTATCAAGGGTGAAAGGGTGTCTGCCCGGATGGCCCGGCAGGAACGGCAGCACAAAAAAAAGCGCCTGTCTCCCCGAAGGGGAGGCAGACGCCATTGTCATGCTGCGGAAGTCTAGGGTGAAAACCGCGCACGCCGTTGTGCGGCAGTCTTCTCTGGGACGGACTATTTAGTGGGACTTGAGAATTCTGTCAACAAAGAAGTGGGGCTTGGCCCGGGTCAGTAGATTTCGTTGGCGAGCAGGATGGCCTCGGCCACCTCGAGCAGGGACTTGCGCGAGTCCATGCTCCGCTTCTGGATCCACCGGTAGGCCTCGTCGCCGCCGATCTTGCTGCGCTCCATGATGATCTCCTTGGCGCGCTCGATCTTCTTGCGCGACTTGAGTTCCTCCTGGATGATCCTGGTCTTGATGATCAGTTCGGTGTTGATGATGGCCACGGCCGCCTGGTTGGCCACCGCGGTGAGCAGGTTGATGTCGGTGCGGGAGAATTCGTGGGGCGCGGAGGTGAAGCAGTTGAGCGCGCCGATCACCCG
>JAGODN010000375.1 GCA_017998195.1 Desulfobulbus sp.
GTCCTGGCGGACCTCGCGGCGCTGCTGGCGCGGGTCGAAGCTGCGGGTGTGGGCGTAGACCAGCTCGTTTTTGTCGTTGACCAGGGCGAGGAAGCCGCGCTCCGCCGGCACCAGGCCCATGGCCGCCTCGAGCAGGCCCGCCTCCAGGGCGGCCTCCTCGTCCAGGGCGTCCAGTTCGCGGCACAGGCGGCCGAGCCGGCTGAGGGTGTCGGCCACCTCGCGGGGCGGCGGCGCGGCCGTCTCCGCGGCCAGGGCCTCCTGTTCCGGGGTGAACAGGACCGTGGCCGGGTCGTCCGCCGCATGGGCCTCGTCCCCGTCGGCAAAGACCGGGGTGGGCCGGTGGTCGGCCTGGTCGTCGACAAAGGTGAGGGCATGGTCGACGATGCGGAAGGTGGTGCCGTGGCCGAGGCGCAGGGCATTGACCTTGCGCCCCGCCACCCACACGGCGTTGGTGCTGCCGTGGTCGAAGAGCAGGTAGTCGCCGTTCTCCTGCCGGCCGATGGAGGCGTGGTGGCGGGAGACCTGGGGAGAGGCGAGGACGATGTCGTTGTCCGGTTCGCGGCCGATGGTCACCGCGGCGGTGAACGGCACCACCCGGTATTCCTGGCCGTTTTGGCTGACGATCAGTCGGGGCATGGGGCGCTGTGTGCCGGTGAGGGGTTGTCGGTTGGGGGGCGCCGGCTGTGGGCCGGCCGTCGGTTGGGGCGGCAGTATAGCATCGGCAGCACCTTTCGGCGATTTTTTCTCGGCCGCGCGGGTCGGCGGACGGGCTTTGCGTGCGGGCAAAAGCGCGGGGTTTGGGGTATACTGGCGCGCACGAGTAAACGCCGGACACCTGCGGCACACCGAAGAGAGGGAGGCCATGGAAACCATCAGCACCCTGCTGGGCGCGTTGACCGACGAGGACCTGGACCGCTGGGCCGGACCCAGGGTGCACAAGCGCGGTCAGGGCTATGTCGACCGGGTGTCCGGGCTGCAGCGAACCGGGGACGAAGAACTGGTCGCCTGGGTGCGCGGCACCCGGCGCTACGCCACCCTGGTCCACCTCGACGAGGGCGGCGAGCACGAATGGCTGTGCACCTGCCCGAGCGAGTGGGGCCCCTGCAAGCACGCGGTGGCGGTGGTGCTCGCGGCGGCGCAGGCCGTCAACAACGGCGTGGCGCTGCCCCTGCTCGCCCGGGAGGACCATCTCGCCCGCACCCTGTTCGACGGCGAGACCGTTCCGGCGGACAGCGACGACGTCTCGCCGGGGTTGGACACCCAGGGGACGCCGACCGAGGCGGAACTCCTGGGCCTGCTCGCCGACAAGAGCCGGGAGGAACTGCTGGCCCTGCTCGTCGGCCTGGCCGCCTCCTCGCCCCGGGTGGCAGAATCCGTGGTCGAGGCCGAGCAGCTGAAGAGCGGCCGGATCGAGCCGCTGGTCCGTGCCCTGGGCGCGGAGATCGACCGGCTCACCGAGGAGCCGGTCTGGTCCGGCCGCAGGGCGAGTGATGGCCAGGGCCCGGACTACACCCACCTGCGCCACCGGTTCCGGCAGCTGCTCGATGCCGGTCATGGCGCGGTGCTCCTCGACCTGGGCGACCGGCTCTGGCGCCAGGGCGCCGAGCAGGTGGAAGAGGCGGAGGACGAGGGGGAGACCGGGGCGGCCATCGCTGCCTGCCTGGCCGTTGTCCTCGAGGCGCTCGAACGCCCGCCCCTGAGCGGGGCCGAGCGGCTCGGCTGGCTGCTCGAACGGCTGCCCGAGGACGAGTTCGGCCTGCTCCACGGCGGTGAACAGCTGCTCGAACGCCCCTCGTTCACCGCCGACGACTGGCGCGAGGCGGCCACCCGTCTGGAAGCGCGGCTGGCCGTCAAGGGGAAGCAGGCCCCCGGCTCCCAGCGTCGCCAGGACCTGGTGGACCGGCTGGTGCAGGCCTTTCGCCGCAGCGGCCAGGAGGAGCGGATCGTGCCGCTGCTCGAACAGGAGGTGGAGCAGCTGGGCAACTATCGCCAGTTGGCGGACGTGCTGCTCGCCGCCGGCGAGTTCGAGCGGGCGCGGCAGTGGTGCCTGGCCGGGTTCGCCCGCACCGTGCAGAAGACCCCGGTCGCGGCCGACGGCCTGCAGGAGCGGCTGCGGCTCATCGCCGCGGCCGAGGAGCGGCATGACTTGGTGGCGGCCCACCGGGGGTTGGAGTTTTTCCGCCACCCCACCCTGGAGCGGTACAAGGAACTGCGCAAGGCCGCCGAGAAACAGGGGCAGTGGCCGGAGGTGCGCGCCGCCGTGCTCGACTACCTGCACACCGGCCGCCGGCCGGACCTCGCCGTCAAGGGTGCGGCCCCCTGGCCCCTGCCCGCGCCCGAGGTCCGCTACCCGCAGGAGCGGGCCCGGGCCGGCCAGCGCGACCTGTTCCCGGACCGCAAGACCCTGATCGACATCGCCCTCCATGAGAAGCGGTTCGACGACGCCATCGTCCTCTATGGCGAGATGGGCAAGGAGCGCATCGCCGCCCTCGGCCTCGGCCGGGTGGTGGCCCGGGCCGTGGCCAAGACCCACCCGGAGGTGGCGCTCACCATCTGGCGGGGGATCGTCGACCGGCTCATCGCCGAGACCACGCCGCGGGCCTACACCGAGGCCGGCACCTTCCTCGGGCAGATGCGCAAGGTGTACGAGACCAGCGGTCGCGAGGCCGACTGGCAGGCGCTCGTCGCCGAGTTGCGGCGTACCCACCGGGCCAAGCGGCGGCTGCAGGCCGTGCTCGACGGCCTGGCCGGCGCCGGCCGCAAGGCCAACGGCTAGGTGGGCGCCAGGGGCGTGCTTTCCCCCTGTGCAGGTCCTGAAAGTATGCTAGACTGCAGCCGAAACAGTCCCGGTTCTTCCACAAGGAGAAAGACGATGCAGCGATCCGGCAGACAGGCAGT
>JAGODN010000376.1 GCA_017998195.1 Desulfobulbus sp.
GGGTGGAGGAGAAACAGGTGGCCGGCCACCCCATTGCCCTGCACCACACTGACACCGTGCCGAGCACTCCGGGCGCCAGCCATCTGCTCTTTGTCAGCCGCTCCGAGGCGGGCCGCCTGGACCGGATCCTGGCCGCGACCGCCGGCCTGCCCGTGCTCACGGTCAGCGACATTCCCGGCTTTGCCGCGAGCGGCGGCGTGTTCGAGTTCCGCAACCGGGACGGGCGGCTGGCCTTTGTCATCAACAACACCCGGGCGCGGGCGAGCGGCATTCAGGTCAGTGCCTCGCTGCTCGATCTCGCCCTTGAGGTTCTCTGAAGCCCTATGAAAAACCGGTTCCTCCACCTGCCCGTCCGCCGCAAGCTGCACGCCATTGTTCTTGTCGTGTGCGCCGGCGCCCTGATTGTGTTCATGGCGGCCTCGTTCTTCTCCCAGCAGTTCCTGCTGCGCGGTCAGATCGCCGACGAGGCCCAGACCCTGGCCCTGATCCTCGCGGAAAACTGCCGGGCCGGCATCGCCTTCGAGGACCGCGGCGCGCTCACCACCATCCTCCAGTCGCTCGAGGCCAAGCCGAACATCCTCGCCGGCCGGGTGTTCGACCGGGCGGGCGGGGTCGCCGCGGAGATGGTCCGCGACCCGGCCCTGGCCGCTGCCCACGGGCCGCAGCCCCCGGCCGGCCAGGCCGAGGGCGTGTTCCATTTCCGTGACGGGCATGGCGAGATCTGGCAGCCGGTATCCCTGGGCCCGGACCGGATCGGCACGGTCAGCCTGGTGCTGGGCCTGGCCGGGATCAACCGCAACCTGCTGCTGCTCGCCGGCCTGATGGGGGTGATGCTGGTGGCCGGCCTGGCCCTGGCCCTGTTCTCTTCCAGCCGGCTGTTGCGGGTGATCGTCGATCCCATCCTGTCGCTCTCCGGGAGCATGGCCGCGGTCACCCGCGAGCAGCGCTACGATGTGCGCGCGCCGGTGCACGGGCGGGACGAGTTGGGCCTCCTGGCCGAGGGGTTCAACGACATGATCGCCAGGATCGAGGCGCGCGACCTGTTCCTCGAAGAGGAAGTGGCGCACCGGACCCGCGACCTGCTCGCCGCCAAGGAGGCGGCCGAGGCGGCCAACCAGGCGAAGAGCACCTTCCTCGCCAACATGAGCCACGAGATCCGCACGCCCATGAACGCCATCATCGGTATGAACCGGCTGGCGCTGGAGCGCGAGCGGGATCCGGACCAGCGCAAACTCCTGCAGGCGGTGCGCAACTCGGCCGACAGCCTGCTCGGCATTCTCAACGATATCCTCGATTTCTCCAAGATCGAGGCCGGCCAGCTGCAGTTGAGCAAGCGGCCGTTTGCGCTGCGTCGCCTGCTGGAAACGGTGGTCTCGACCATGAACGTGCCGGCGACCGAGAAGGGGCTGCGCCTCACCGTCCGCGCCCACGACGACCTGCCGGCCGTGTGCGTGGGCGATGACCTGCGTATCCGCCAGATCCTCATCAACCTGGTGCAGAACGCGATCAAGTTCACCGAACGCGGCGAGGTCGCGGTGAGTGTGGAGCCGGCGGGACCGAGCGGTCCGGCCGGCGGCATGACCCTGCACTGGATGGTCCGTGACACCGGCATCGGCATCCCGGCCGAACAGCAGGCGCGGATCTTCAACACCTTCGAGCAGGCGGACAGCTCCTACGTGCGCCGCTACGGCGGCACCGGCCTGGGGTTGAGCATCAGCCGCCAGCTGGCGGAGATGCTGGGCGGCCGCCTGTGGGTGGAGAGCCGGCCGGGCGAGGGCAGCACCTTCCATTGCACGGTGGCGGTCGAGGCCGGCAGCGAGGCCGAGGTCGAGGCGGTCCGCCAGCCGGACAACGGGACCGGTGGCGGGGTGCGCGATCTGCACCTCCTGGTGGTGGACGACAACGAGGTGAACCGTGACCTGATCCGCATGGTGCTCGAAAAGGACCACCGGGTGACGACCGCCGAGCACGGCCTGGAGGCCCTGCGCGCCCTGGCCGCGGGAGGTCCGTTTGACGCGGTGTTCATGGACGTGCAGATGCCGGAGATGGACGGCCTCACCGTCACCCGGGTGATCCGGGCCATGGAGCGCGGGGCGGAACCGCCGGCCCTGCTTGACGAAGGGCTCGCGGCGCAGCTCGCCGGCCGCCTGGCCGGCGGCCATGTGCCGGTGATCGCCATGACCGCCCACGCCATGGGCGGCGACGAGGCCAGGTGCCTGGCCGCCGGCATGGACGACTACGTCACCAAGCCCTTCCAGCCCGAGCAGTTGCACACCGTGCTCCGCCTGCTTCGGCCCGGGCGCGGCACACAGGGCGCGGCGCCGGCGGTCACACCGCCCACGGCCGCCACTGCGGCAGCTGCGCCGGAGGCGGCCACCGACGAGACGGTGCGCGCCGCCCTGCTGGCGGCCGGTGATTTCACCGCGCCCCAGGTGGAACGGCTCCTGGCCGCCTCACGGCGCAGCGTCACTACCCTGCTGGCCGCCTGCGACCAGGGGCTGGCGGACGAGGACTGGCCGGCTGTCCGTCGTGCGGCCCACACCCTCAAGGGCACGCTGTTGCAGTGCGGCCTGAACTTCTGGGCGGCACAGGCCCAGGTGATCGACGACCTGGCCGGCCGGGGCGGGGCTGCGGAATTGGACGGGCGGCTGGCGGAGTTGCGTGCCGGCCTGGCCGGTCTGATCGACCCGCCGTCTGTTGGCAGCGAGGGGGAACGGCACGGGGGTGCGGCTCGGGGGGAGACGGCCGTCAAGGAGTCGGCCGGGGTCGGAAGGGTGCTGGTGATGGATGACGAGGAGATGATCCGCGATGTGGCCGCCGGCCTGATCAGGCACCTGGGCTACGGCTGCGATCTGGCCGCCGAGGGGGAGGCGGGGGTGGCCCTGTACGCCGGGGCCA
>JAGODN010000377.1 GCA_017998195.1 Desulfobulbus sp.
GGTACCAGCAGTAGCGTTCGCCATTGGGGCCGGGCACAGCGGTTTCGATCACCGTGTGCGGCACCGTGTCCGGGCCGCTGACGTACACCCGGCGCGGGTCCACGGACAGCACCACCGCCTGGTTGCCGTACACCCGGGCGATCTGCTCGATGGACGACAGCCCGCTGGCTGCACCGTTTCTGAGTACCTCCTCGACGATCAGCACCGCGTCCGAACCGATGGACACCTTGTCCGCGCCGGCGCGGAAGTAGCGCGCGGCCACGTCCAGGGCGCTGTGGCGGTGGCCGTCGCGGTCGGTGAAATCGCGGATGCCGCCGCCGATGGTGAGCGGCACGAACACGTTCTTCGAGGTCTGTTCGAGTACCTGCAGAAGCGGCAGATCCTCCAGCGGAAAATCGCGGAAGCCGGTGATGTTGAGAAAGGTGATCTCGTCCGCACCCTGGTCGTAATAGTCGCCGGCCATCGCCACCGGGTCGCCCAGGTTGCGCACCGCACCGCCCTCGCGCACGTCGTACTGGTCGCCCTTGGTGACCACCAGGTCGCCGCGGTCGTTGGCGCGCACGTCCAGGCAGGCGATGAGCCGCTTGGCCAGGGTGGTGGTCCCGGGGCAGGCGCTCAGGCGCACGCTCTCCCGGCTGCCGGCGAGGAAGTTCTCCAGGATGCGCAGCCCGGCCGGGCCGCTCTTTTCCGGGTGGAACTGGGTGGCCACCAGCTGGCCGCGCTGGACCGCGCTGGTGAACTCGCAGCCGTAGTCGGTGGCGGTGAGCACGTCGGCCCTGTTCTCGGGCACGGCATGGTAGGAGTGGACGAAGTAGAATTTTTCGTCGCCCTGCAGGCCGTGAAAGAGCGGCGAGGCCTGGCGCGCCTTGATGCCGTTCCAGCCGATGTGGGGCACGGCCAGGTCGCAGCGGAAGCGCTGTACCCTGCCCGGCAGGATGCCGAGCCCCTCCTCCTCCGGGGCCTCTTCGCTCGCTGCGAACAGGGCCTGGAGGGCCACGCAGATGCCGAAGAACGGCTTGCCCGAGTGCAGGTAGCGGATGAGCGGGTCACGCAGCCGCCGCTCCCGCAGGGTCCGCATGAGCGCGCCGAAATTGCCGACCCCGGGGAAGACGAGGCGTTCGGCGCGGTCGATGTCCGCACCGCTGTGCACCACCGCCACGGTTTCGCCGAGCCGTTCGATGGCGTTGATGACCGAGCGGACGTTGCCGGCGCCGTAATCGAGGAGGGTGATCATGGTTTTTTCCGTCCTGGTGCTTGCGGGGAGGGGAGAGAACCGGTACAAGGTCAGGTTCGCCGACCTTGCGCCGCAGGCGGACCGGGGCTGGCCCCATCCGCCGGAAAGGCGCTAATTAGAGCAGTTTCCACCCCCCGTCAAGATCAATCTCCCGCGGATTTCCCCATGCAGGCCATCCTTCTCGCCGCCGGTTACGGCACCCGTCTCCGCCCCTATACCGATCTCCGCGCCAAGCCGCTCTTCCCGGTGGCCAACCGGCCGCTGCTCGACCGGCTGCTCGACCAGCTGCACGCGGCCGGGGCTGTGCCGATCCTGGTCAACTGTCACCACCTGGCCGACCAGGTCGAGGCCGCGCTTGGCCGCCGGCCGGAGGTGCTGGTCCAGCGCGAGACGGAGATCCTCGGCACCGGCGGCAGCCTGCGCCTGGCCATCGACCGCATGGACAACGACCCGGTGCTGGTGGTGAACGGCGACCTGTACCACGACATCGATCTCGAACGGGTGTACCACCACCACCTGCGTTCCGGGTTCGACGTGACCATGGCCCTGCACGATCATCCCCGCTTCAACACGGTCACGGTCGCGGACGGCCGGGTGGTGGGCTTCGACGGTGGCGAGGACGAGCGGCTGGCCTTCACCGGCATCCACGTGATCGACCCGGACGCCATCGAGCGGATCCCGCGCCAGGGCTTTTTTCATATCATCGACCTGTACCGGGAGTTGGCGGCGGCTGGACGGATCGGCTGCTGCCGGGTGGACGGCAGCCTGTGGCGCGACATCGGTACCCCGGCCGACTACCTGGATCTGCACCGGGAGCTGCTTGCCGAACGCGGCTGGCTGATCGACCCCACGGCACGGGTGGCCGCGGATGCGGAACTCGCGGGCTGGGGCTGCATCGGCGCCGGGGCGCGGGTGGGCGCGGGCGCGCGGTTGTGCGACGCCGTGGTCTGGGACTCTGCCGTGGTGCCGGCGCACACGGTCTGCACGGGCGGGATCCTCACCGGAAATCCGCTTGTGGACAGCGGCGCCCAGCCCCGGGGGACGGACGGATGAATGAAGTGGAACTGATCCATCGCACCGGGCAGCTGCTCGGCCAGGACGGTCGCCACTGGAACCCGGACACGGTGCGGGTGACCGCCCTGGTGCCGGACGGCTCCTCCCGCCGCTTCTTCCGGCTGCGATCCCCGGACGGAGAGTCCCTGCTCGCCGTGCTGCCGCCGGCGGACGACCCGAGCGGCCCGGGCGAGGCGCGCGCCTTCCAGTGGATCGGCCGTCACCTGCGGGCCTGCGGCGCACCGGTCCCGGCCATCCTTGGGGCCGATGCGATGAGCGGGCTCACCCTGTGCGAGGATCTCGGGGACCGGCGGCTGTTCGAGGAGGTGGCGGAGCGCGGCCCGGCCGCCTGCCGGTCCCTGTACGAACAGGCGGTGCGCGGCCTCGCGCGCATGCAGGTGCGCGCGGGCCGCGGCTTCGACCCCGCCTGGTGCTGGGACTCGCCCCGCTACGACCGGCAGCTGATGCAGGAACGCGAGTCCGACTACTTCCTGCGGGCCTGCTGCACGGACCTCTTGGGCCTGCGGTTCGACCGGGCCGCGGTGACGGCCGAGTGCGCCGCACTGAGCGAGGCGGCCGCGGCCGCGCCGAACGATTTCTTTCTGCACCG
>JAGODN010000052.1 GCA_017998195.1 Desulfobulbus sp.
AGCGCCGCTCGGGCTGAAATTCGTGATCTCACGAGCCGGAACCAACGTTCCTTCTTCATAAGAAAGAGTTACTGAGTCTGCCAATCCAGTCCCTACAACCACCAAACTCCCCAACATCACCAGTCCAGCTACAAGCAGCTTCTTCATCTTTCCGCCCTCCCGTTTAAGTGTCCTTCCCGTTGCACCAGCCCCCCCGCTGGTGCTGGCGGGTGATTCCCGACATCGGTCCTTCCCTTGGACGGTCCGGTCACCAAGCCTTTCGATGCGCCCGTCCGGAAAAAAGACGTCTTGTATCAATTATACGCATACCCGGGTGTAGGGCAAGGGACAGCGAGTTTTTTTGTCGCCGGAAGAAAAAAAGAGGCGGGAGGTAAAACCGGAAAAGCGGAAAAAAACGGCCGACGGGACGGTCATCGTCCCTGCCGGCCTGGTGCTGGCGGCGCTCAGTTCGCGGGCTCGTCGCTGCGCTCCCACACCGGGCCGGAGGCGGTGTCGTGGATGGTCACGCCCTGGCGGAGCAGTTCCTCCCGGGCCGAGTCGGCCGCGGTCCAGTCCTTGAGCTGGCGGGCGCGTTCGCGCAGGCGGATGAGCCGGTCGATCTCCGGAGTCAGGGGGCACTGCTCCAGTTGGAGCACGCCGAGCACGATGTTCACCTGGCGCAGGGCCTCGAGCACGTCGTTCTTCTGCTCGTTGTCGAGCTGCCCCTCCTGGACGATGGGATTGACATGCTTGATGAAATGGAACAGGGCGCCGATCGCCCCGGAGATGTTGAGGTCGTCGTGGATGGCGTCGGTGAACACCTTTTCCAGCTCGGAAATGTAGGCGGCGATATCCGGGTGGGGCAGGCCGGCGGGCAGGCAGAGCAGCTTGCGGGTGAACTCGTCGATCCGCCGGAGGGCGGTGCGGGCCGCGTTCAGCCGCCGGAAGGAAAAGGGCAGCGGCTTGCGGTAGTGCACGCCGAGCAGCATGAAGCGCACCTCGCGGCCGGTGTAGCCGCGGTCGAGCACCTCCTGCAGGGTGACCACGTTGCCGGTGTCGCCGGCCATCTTGCGGCCATCGCGGAGCAGCTGGCCGGAGTGCAGCCAGTAGTTGGCCAGCGGCTTGCCGGTGAGCGCCTCGGCGATGGCGATCTCGTTCTCGTGGTGCGGGAACATCAGGTCCTGGCTGGCGGTGTGGATGTCGATGGTCTCGCCCAGGTAGCGGGTGGCCATGGCGCTGCACTCGATGTGCCAGCCGGGCCGGGCGTTGCCCCAGTCGGTCTCGTAGAACAGGCCGGTTTTCAGCTCCGCCAGGGTGGAGCGCTTGAGCAGGGTGAAGTCGCGCGGGTTCTCCTTCTCGTAGTTGTCGAGATCCACCGTCTGGCCGAGCTTGATCTTGCTCAGGTCGATGCCGGACAGCTGGCCGTATTTCTTGAACTTGGAGATGTCGAAGTAGATCGAGCCGAGCTTCTCGTAGGCGTAGCCCTTGTGGATGAGGCGGTGGGCGATCTCGATCATGTCGGCGACGTGCTCGCTGGCCAGCGGGTGGCCCGCGGCCGGCTCCACCCCGAGGGTCTCCGCCGCCTGCTTGAACTCGGCGATGTAGCGGCCGGTGAACTCGCCCAGTTCCTCGCCGGCGGCGATGGCGCCGGCGATGGTGTTGTCGTCCAGGTCGGTGAAGTTCATGTAGGTGGCCACCGGCCAGCCGCAGAAGCGCAACGAGCGGCCGATCAGGTCGGCGACGATGAACCGCCGGCAGTGGGCCAGGTTGGGCGAGGTGAAGGCGGTCGGGCCGCAGGCGTAGAGGGTCACCCGGTCGGCGTGAATCGGCCGGAACACCTCTTTGCGGCGGCTCATGGTGTTGAACAGCTTGAGCTGCGAGGCCTCGGGCTCGGCCTTGTGCTGCGGCTTGAACAGGGTGGTGCTCAGGTAGCGCTCGCCGCCGTCGGGCAGGATGGCGACGATGCAGCCGCTGTCCAGCTCGCGCGCCCGCTCGATGGCCGCGCTCACGGCCGCGCCGCTGCTCATGCCGGCGAACACGCCCTCCTCCGCGGCCAGCCGGCGGGCCGCGCTGAAGGCGTCCTCGTCGGCCACGTTGACGATGGCGTGCGGCAGGGTCTTGTCGAAGATGCCCGGCCGGTAGGACTCCTTCATGTTCTTCAGCCCCTGGATCTTGTGGCCCGCATGTGGCTCCACCGCGATCACCCGCACCTCCGGGTGGTGTTCGCGGAACCAGCGGGACAGGCCCATGGCCGTGCCCGAGGTGCCCAGGGTGACGATGATGTCGGTCACCCGCCCTTCGGTCTGGGCCCAGATCTCCGGGGCGGTGGTGGTGTAATGGGCCAGCCAGTTGGCCGGGTTGTTGAACTGGTCGGCGAGGAAGTAGCGCTCCGGGTACTCGCGGGCGAGCGCGTAGGCCTTTTCGATGGCGCCGTCGGTGGCCCGCTTGGCCGGGGTGAGGATGATCTCCGCGCCGTAGGCCTGCATGATCAGCCGCCGCTCGATGGAGGCCGACTCGGGCATGATCAGCTGGCAGCGGTAGCGCTTGGCCGCGCACATCATGGCCATGCCGATGCCGGTGTTGCCGCTGGTGGCCTCGAGCAGGATCTTGTCGCGGGTCAGCTCGCCGCTCCGTTCCCCGGCCTCGACCATGGACAGGGCGACCCGGTCCTTGATCGAACCGCCCGGGTTGCGCGATTCGAGCTTGCCGAAGAGCTGGACCCGGTCCGCCGCCGGGTTGAGCCGGCGCAGCTCGACCAGCGGGGTATTGCCGATGAGTTCGATGATGTTCATGGGATGTGCGCAGCAAGGGGGAAGCGATTGTCGGTTGGCGGCGCCAGCATAGCCGATTTCCCGGGAAAGGGCAAAAAAAGCGCCGGTGCGGACCAGGCGCTCAGCCCGGCTCGTGGTCGGCGATGGTGCGCCACAGGCGCACCAGGGCCTCGCGGCAGGCCGGGTCGGGGATGGAGGCGGTCAGTTCGCGGAAGGCCTCTTCGCGTTTTGGGTCGATCCGGGCCTCTGCGGCCGGGTTGCGAACGCGATCCGGCTCGGCCACCGGCTGCAGGGCCCAGCGCAGGTCGCTGGCCGGCTCGTCCGCCAGGGCCTGGTTGACGCGGGCCAGCAGGTCGACCTTGAGGTACTGCAGGTGCTGCATGGCGGCCGAGTCCTGCACGTAAATCCACAGGACGTCGTGGCGGAACCAAGCCGGCGCGGTCACCTCGGCCACCCGCGGGCCGACGATCCGCGGCCACTCGCGCACCAGGTGAAAGAGCCGCCACTGGCGGGCCCACTCTTTGCGGGTGAACACCGCGGGCAGCACCGTGTCCAGGGAGCGCAGACCGTCCCGGCCCGCGCGCCGGTCACCGGTCATGGCCTGCCCCCGGCCCGTTTACCGGCCCGAACCCGTCGCCAAAAATCGACAACCTTGCGCCACCTTTCATTTTTCACGAAAATACCTTGGCAAACGATCTTCTTTTCCCGTAAAAGTAATTATGTAATTCTCTCTGTTTGTCTGCCGGTGTCCGCAAAGGCCGACAGGCCGCCCGGTCCACCCCGCAACCGTCCCCGCCGCTTTAAGCCGCGAAAATCTGACGATACACCGGATTCATCGTTCCCACAATCCGAGGAGGAGCCCATCATGCCTGTCAAGCGTTTTCATCTTTTCGCCGCGCTCAGTCTGCTGGGCAGTTTTGCCCTGTGCCCCGCCGCCCCGGCCGAAACCCTGCAGGAGGCCGTGCAGCGGACCATCGAATCCAACCCGGACGTGCGCGCCGTGGCCCACAACCGGCTGGCCCGGGACCAGGAGGTCAAGCAGGCGCGCTCCGGCTTCTTCCCCACCGCCGACCTGGAGGCCGGCGCCGGCAAGGACTACGTGGAAAAGCCCTTTGACGACGACCTCGAGCCCTGGCAGGTCCGGCTCGGCCTGCGCCAGAACCTGTTCACCGGCTTCGCCACCATGAACGAGGTCGACCGGCAGAAGGCCCGGGTCCAGTCCGGAGCCTGGGAGGTGCGCAGCACCACGGACAACACCGCCCTCAAGACCAGCGAGGTCTACCTGGAGGTGCTCAAGAACGAGGCCATCCTCGCCCTGGCCCGCGAAAACCTGACCCTGCACGAGCGCATCGCCGACCAGATCCGCCTGCGCAGCGAATCGGGCGTCGACCGCCGCGCCGACAATGACCAGATCCAGAGCCGCCTCAACCTGGCCCGCTCCAACGTGGTGGTCACCGAGCAGAACCTGCTCGACGCCCAGACCAACTACCTGGCCGTGGTCAGCCACATGCCCGCCCAGCTGAGCCGGCCGGAAATCGACGAGCATCTCCTCCCCGCCAGCCTGGAGGAGGCCGAGGAGCAGGCCCTGGCCGCCCACCCGCAGCTCCGCTCGGCCAACGCCGACATCGAGGCCCGGCGCAAGCAGGACGAGGTGGCGAAAAGCCCGTTCATGCCCACGGTCGACTTCGAACTCGACCAACTCTACGAGGAAGACACCAACTACAGCTCCTACTACGACGAGGACAAGGAGCGCGAGGATCTGCGCCTGTTCCTGCGGCTGCGGTACAACCTGTTCAACGGCTGGAAGGACGTGGCCCGCAAGCAGGAGACCTTCGAGCTCGTCAACGAGGCGCAGGAGATCCGCAACCACACCCATCGCCAGGTGATCGAATCCATCCGTCTCAGCTGGCGGGCGCACGAGGCGGCCAAGAAGAAGGTCGAGTACCTCCGCCAGCGGCAGCAGTTCGCCGCGGCCACGGCCAGCGCCTACACCAAGCAGTGGAACATCGGCGAGCGCACCCTGCTCGACGTGCTCGACGCCGAGGCCGAGCGGATCGACGCGGCCCGCCAGCTGACCACGGCCGAGTACGAGGGCCTCTACGCCCACTTCCGGGTTCTCAACGGCACCGGCCGGCTCATCCCCGCCCTGCAGCTGGCCTGGCCCGAGGAAGGCGCGGTCGACGAAGAGGAAGCCCCCGCCCGGGCCGAGGAGCCGCAGCCCGAACCGACCCGTGTTTCCCTGAACACCATCAAAATCCAGTAAGGGCCGATCGCGACGCCCCGGTTTACCGGTCCGCCCCCTGTGCACGCCGGGGGGCGGACCGGCCTGTCTCCAGGCCGGCGCCGCGGCCCGGCCTTGCCGCCCCGACCTGCTGTCCCCGTTTCCGGCGTTCCTCGCCCACTTCCCCGGTCGCGCACCCGATACCCTGATGATCCCCGGCGCCCTGCGCACCCTCCCCGCCCGCCTGCCCGCCATCCTGAGCGTGGCCCTGCTGGCGCTCTTCGCTGCCGCGCCGGTGCGCACCGACGAGCAGCTCCTCCTGCCCGAACGCACCCTGGCCCGGGCCGAACGCCAGTTCGGCGCGTCCGCCCGCGAGCGCCTGACGGCCTGGCAGGAACTGCTCCGCACCGGCCACAGTGGCGACGACCGGGCGAAAATCGAGCGGGTCAACCGCTTCTTCAACCGGCTCAACTTCGTCGACGACGCCCTTCACTGGCAAAAGACGGATTACTGGGCCACGCCGGTGGAGTTCCTCGCCAGCGGCGGCGGCGACTGCGAGGATTTCGCCATCGCCAAGTATTTCACCCTGCTCGACCACGGCATCGACGAACACAAGCTGACCCTCACCTATGTCAAGGCGCTCAAGCTCAACCAGGCGCACATGGTGCTCACCTACTACCCCTCGCCCAGGGCTGAACCGCTCGTCCTCGACAACCTCGTGGACGCCATCCTGCCCTCGTCCGAGCGGCGCGACCTCGTACCCGTGTACAGCCTCAACGGCTCCGGGCTGTGGCTCGCCCGGCAGCGCGGTCGCGGCAGGCAGGTCGGCGACAGCAGCCGGCTGCAGCGCTGGCAGGAAATGCTTGCGCGCATGACCCAGGAGTTCAACCAGGAGAAGACCCCATGACCCTGTTCCGACAACTGCTCCTCTACGCCTGCCTCACCCTGGCCTGCCTGTGCGCCGGCCTGTGGCTGGGCGAACTCAAGCGGACCCGCGACTTCCTCGTCGACCAGCTCACCTCGCACGCCCAGGACACGGCCACCGCGCTTGGCCTGTCGCTCACCACCCTGACCAGCGGCGTGGACGTGCCGGCCATGGAGAGCATGATCAGCGCCCTGTTCGACCGCGGCTACTACCGGCAGATCCAGCTGCGCGACGTCGAGGGCGCGCTGCTCATCGACCGCCAGGCGCCCATCAGTCTCGCCGGGGTGCCGGCCTGGTTCGTCCGCCTGGTGCCGCTCACCGCGCCCCGGGCCACCAGCCTGGTCATGGACGGCTGGCGCCAGGCCGGCGAGGTCACCGTGGAAAGTCACCCCGGCTACGCCTACCGCACCCTGTGGACCGCCGCCCGCGACCAAGCCCTGGGCTTCGCCCTGACCGCGCTGGCCGTGGCCGTACTCGGCGGGCTCGGCCTGCGCAGCCTGCTCCAGCCGCTGCGCCGGGTGGAGGAACAGGCCCTGGCCCTGTGCGAGCGGCGCTTCC
Organism: Desulfobulbus sp.; assembly: GCA_017998195.1. Lineage (GTDB taxonomy): Bacteria > Desulfobacterota > Desulfobulbia > Desulfobulbales > Desulfobulbaceae > Desulfobulbus. The sequence goes on from JAGODN010000052.1 coordinate 6,455, forward strand.
ACATCCAGGAGACCATCCCCCGCACCCGCGAACTGCGCCGGGTGGTGCTGGTCATGAACCGCATGACCACCCGCATCCGCGAGATGTTCGAGGAGCAGAGCGCGGTGGCCGACACCCTCCTGCAGCGCACCTACCAGGACGCGCTCACCGCCACCGGCAACCGGCGCTATGTCGAGGGCCAGGTGAAGACCAGGCTGGAAGGGAAGAAAGGGGAGGTCAAGGGCAGTTTCCTGCTCGTCCAGGTGGGCGACCTGCAGACCCTCAACCAGAAAAAGGGCTACCAGGCCGGCGACCTGCTCATCCGCGAGATCGCCGCCATCATCCAGCAGGCCTGCCACGACCTGCCCGAGGCGGTCATCGGCCGGCTGGGCGGCGGCGATTTCGCCCTGTTCCTGCCGAACAGCGGCCGGCAGACCGCCACCCGCCTCGCCGAGGCCATCCTCGACGGCATCGACCGGCACGCGGCGGCCAGCCTGCCCGGAATCGCCATCATCGCCGGCGCCGGCGGGGTGTTCTACGAGCGGCCGGCCACCTTCAGCCAGCTGCTCGCCCGGGCCGACTGCGCCCTGGGCCAGGCCCTGTACAACGGCAACGGCAGCACCGTGTTCCTCGCCCTGCCCGAGGCGGACGGCGCCACCCCGGTGGCCCGGGGCGAATGGAAGGCCCTGCTCGAGCATGTGCTCGCCCGGCGCGCGGTCGTCTTCCACCACCAGCCCACGGTCAGCCACGCGGACCGCGGGCGGATCCTCTACCACGAAATCCTCACCCGGGTGATCGACCCGGACGGCCGGCTGCTGTCCGTGGGCCTGTTCGTGCCCATGGCCGAGCGGCTCGGCCTGATGCCCGCCCTCGACCGGCTGATCATCGAGCGGCTGCTCGAAGAACCGCTGGCCGCGCTCACGCCGCCGCGGGTCAGCGTCAACCTCTCCCCGGTGTCGCTCGCCGACGCCGACTTCCGCCGCTGGCTCGAGCCGCAGCTGGCCGCCTTCCAGACCCGCGGCGTGCGCGTCAACTTCGAGTTCCCCGAGTTCCGCACCCTGCGTCACAGCGACCTGATCCGCGACTTCGCCGCCACCGTGAAGGCGCACGGCCACCGCATCGGCATCGACCATTTCGGCCTGGGGCTGATCCACTTCGGCTATCTCAAGTCGCTCCTGCCCGACTACGTCAAGATCGACCGGGCGATCGTCGACGAACTGCACGGCGAACAGAGCGACAGCTATTTCTACATCACCTCGCTGTGCAGCGTGGCCCACAGCCTGGACATCAAGGTGATCGTCGAGGGAATCGAGAACGAGGAGCAGTGGCAGACCCTGGCCGGAATCCGGCTGGACGCGGTTCAGGGTTTTTGGATCGGCAGGCCCGAGCCCCTGGTCGGGGCCGGGGCCTGAGCGCTTCAGAGGACGTCGTCGACCATCAGGTCGGCGCTGCCCAGCTTCTGGCGGATCTGCTTGCGGCCGCGCAGTTTTTCCTGGGCCGCGGGGGGCAGTTCGGTGAACAGGATGAGTTTCTTGTCGATCAGGAGGTCGACCAGGTCCTCGAGCACCCGGACGATGGAGTTGTCCGAAAGGGCCAGCAGCTGCGCCAGGGCGTCGAGTTCGCCCGAGGACCTGAGGAAGGCGAGCACCTCCTCGTCGAGCAGGGAGGCCGGCTCCAGCCCCTTTTTCCCTCCACTGTTGCGGATGGCGACAATGGCCCCGCGCTCGTCCCGTTCGATGCACAGCATGGCGATTCTCCTTGCGCTGCCTTGATTTGGCCGATCGGCCTGTGATACAATTTTATAGCACAGGAAGAGTCTCCTTCACAATGCACCTTTGCCGATACCAATGACCGAACAGCACTCCCCGCCCGTGACCGATGCCTGGCGCCGGACCGATGACGCGGAAGCGATCGACGACCCGCTCACCGACTGCCTGATCCAGCTCTGCCGGCTGTACAACCTGCCGGCCACCCGCACCGCCCTGCGCGCCGGCCTGCCGCTGGTGGACAACCGCCTGACCGTGGAGCTGTTCCCCCGGGCCGCGGAGCGGGCCGGGCTGGCGGCGCGGCTCGTCAAGCGGCCGCTCGGTCGCATGACCGGGCTGGAATTGCCGGCGGTGCTGCTCCTTGTTGACGGCCGCGCCTGCGTGCTCGCCGCCATCGACCGCGAGCGGGGCGAGGCCACGGTGCTGCTGGCCGAGACCGGCCTGGGCGAGTCACGCCTGGCCCTGGCCGAACTCGAGCGCCTCTACAGCGGCCATGCCCTGTTCGCCCGGCCCCGGTTCCGCCAGGACGGTCACCTGGAACACGGGGTGGCCAGCGAGCAGCGGAACTGGTTCTGGGGCACCCTGTTCCGCTCCTGGCGGATCTACCGGGACGTGCTGCTCGCCTCGCTGATGATCAACCTGTTCGGCCTGACCGGGCCGTTCTTCACCATGATCGTCTACGACCGGGTCATCCCCAACCTGGCCTTCGAGACGCTCTGGGTGCTGGCGCTCGGCATCGGTACGGTCTACGGCTTCAGCCTGGTGCTGCGCGGCCTGCGCGGCTACTTCGTCGACGAGGCCGGCAAGAAGGCCAACCTGCGCATCTCCGCGGCCCTGCTCGAAAAGGTGCTCGGCCTGCGCCTCGAGGTGCGGCCGAAATCCATCGGCGGCTTCTCCAAGAACCTGCAGCAGTTCGAGGCGGTGCGCGACTTCATCACCTCGTTCTCGATCACCGCGCTCATCGACCTGCCGTTCATGCTGCTCGGCCTGGCGGCCATCTGGTACCTGGGCGGATCCATCGTCTACATCCACCTGACGGCCATCCTCATCATGGGGTTGTTCGCCCTGGCGGTGCAGGCGCCGCTGAAAAAGGCGGTGGAGCGGAGCTTCGCCGCCTCGGCGCAGAAGAACGCCATCCTGGTCGAGGGTCTCTCCGGCATCGAGACCATCAAGATGCTCCGCGCGGAGAGCCAGATCCAGCGCGCCTGGGAGGAGGCGGTCAGCTACATCGCCACCTGGTCCAGCCGCTCGCGGCTGTTCTCCACCTCGGTGACCCATTTTTCCGACTTCATCATGAACCTGACCGTGGTGGGCGTGCTCATCGCCGGCGTCTACCGCATCAGCGAGGGGCAGCTGAGCCAGGGCGGCATCATCGCCCTGATGATCCTCTCGCGCCAGGCCATCGCGCCGATGAGCCAGGTGGTCAGCCTGGCCACCCGCTTTCACCGCGCCAAGGCGGCGCTGGGCACGCTCGACGCCATCATGGAGCTGCCGGTGGAGCGGCCGGCGGACAAGTCCTTCCTGCACCGCAGCGAGTGCCGCGGCCGGCTCGGTTTCGCCCAGGTCGATTTCCAGTACCCCGGCCAGAGCGGCCTGGCCCTGCGCCAGATCACCCTGACCATCGAACCCGGGGAAAAGGTGGCAATCATCGGTCCCATCGGCTCGGGCAAGACCACGCTCGGCAAGCTCCTGCTCGGCCTCTACGAGCCCACCGGCGGCATGGTCTGCCTGGACGACACCGACATCCGCCAGATCGACCCGGCCGAGCTGCGCCGCTTCATCGGCTACGTGCCCCAGGACATCACCCTGTTCCGCGGCACCATCCGCGAGAACATCATCCTCGGCTCGCCCGAGGTGGAGGACGAGCGCATCCTCCGCGCCGCCGAGCTGGCCGGGGTCAGCCAGTTCGCCGGCAAGCACCCCAAGGGATTCGACATGGAGATCGGCGAGCAGGGCCGGGGGCTGTCCGGCGGCCAGCGGCAGAGCGTGGCCATGGCCCGGGCCCTGCTGCACGACCCGCCCATCCTCATCCTCGACGAGCCGAGCAGTTCCATGGACAACCGCACCGAGACCCGCATGAAGACCAACCTGAAGAACCTGCTCGCCGGCAAGACGCTGGTGCTCATCACCCACCGCGGCTCGCTCCTGGACCTGGTGGAGCGGATCATCATCATCGACAACGGCGC
>JAGODN010000053.1 GCA_017998195.1 Desulfobulbus sp.
ATGATGCGGATGTCGGTGAACGGCCAGTTGCCGAGCAACTCCGCCACCCGGCCGCGGTCGTTGGCGGTGATGTAGATGCCGCGCGGCCGCCGGAAGATGTGGCAGAACTCCATGCAGGCCTGACCCACGGTGGGGGTGTAGACGATGGGCATCAGTTCGTCGATATTCTCGAGCAACACCCGGTAGAACAGGGTCTTGTTGCGGTCCTGGAGGGCGATCAGGGAGACGTAGCGGTCCAGGTCGGAGGAGTGCTTGCGCAGGTTCTCGAGCACCCTCTGCACCTGCTCCTCCATGGTGTGCACCCGCGGCGGCAGCAGGCCGCTCAAGCCGAGCGCCTCGCGCTCCGCCTCGGTGAAGGCCGAGCCCTTGTTCAGGGTCGGGTCGCGGAGCAGGGCCACGCCGGTGGGGAAACCGGCCAGGCGGTTGCGGGCGCGGAGCATGGCCGCCGTGCTGGAGGTGGTGCTCTTCTTGAGCATGGACTGCAGGTTGATGTGGTTGAGGAACCGGGTCAGGGTTTCCCCGTCCACCAGGTCCTTTTCGAAACTGATGTGCACTTCGTCGTTTTCATGGGCAATTCTGTACATACGTTCTCCTTGCCGGCCGTGTGGCCGCATCTCCCGCGTGACGCGCCGTCATCCCCCGAAATCCGCCGGGCGACCGCGCCCGCTGACGGCAAAACAGTTCTCTGAGCATTACAAGCCGTTACCTGGACTGTCAAGCCTCTCCACCCCCGGGGCGGGATGGCCGGCAGGCCGCGATCGGGTCGGAATGCCCCGAAAAATCCCCTGGTCCGGGTCAAAACGACCCATTCTCTGCTTCCTGTTCCGCTGCCACTGTGCTATTCTCGCCGGTCGTTGCGCGCTGCCGCCCAACCGGAAACGGGCTGTACGGGTCATTTGGACACAGCCGGCGGCGATGCGCTGCTTTTCGCCCCTTGCGGCCGCCGGTCGGGCACGTCGTGTGCATCGCTTTTTCCTGACCAATCCGGCCGCCGCCCTATCCCCTTTCACCCGGGAGCCGTCCCATGGACATCACCAAATTCGCCATCCCCGAGATCATCTTCGGCCGGGGCAGCCTCGACCACGCCGGCCAGTGCGCCCTGCGCCTGGGCGCCCGCAAGGTTTTCCTGGTCAGCGACGAGGGCATCGAGCAGGCCGGCTGGCTGCAGCGCCTGCGGGACATCCTCGAGCGCGAGGGGATCCGCTGGGTCTACTACCCCGGGGTGACGCCCAACCCGCGCGACTTCCAGATCGAACAGGGCGCGGAGTTCTACCTGAAAAACGACACCGACGTGATCATCGCCATCGGCGGCGGCAGCGTGCTCGACACGGCCAAGGGCATTGCCATCATCGCCAGCAACGGCGGCCGCATCCGCGACTACGAGGGCGCCAACCGGGTGCAGCGGCCGCTGCCGCCGATGATGCTCATCACCACCACCGCCGGCAGCGGCTCGGACATCAGCCAGTTCTGCATCATCACCGACATGAAGCGCGGGGTCAAAATGTCCATCATCACCCGCACGCTGGTGCCCAACATCTCCATCGTCGACCCGCTCATCCTGCGCACCAAGACCGAATCGCTCATCATCCAGTCCGCGGTGGACGCCCTGGCCCATGCCATCGAGGCCTACATGTCGCGCATCGCCTCGCCCTTCACCGAGATGCACAGCCTCAAGGCGGTGGACCTGATCCTCGCCAACCTGCAGGAGGCGGTGGCCACCCGGTCGCTGGAGTCGCTCGAACAGCTCAGCATCGCCGCGGTGTCCGCCTCCATGGCCTTCAGCAACGCCGGCCTGGGCGCGGAGCACGCCCTGGCTCACTCGCTCGGCGGCCATTTCGACATGCGCCACGGCGTGCTCCACCCCATCCTGCTCACCAGCGTGATGCGCTTCAACGCCGCCTGCAACCCGAAAAAAATGGCCGAGATCGGCCGGGTGATCCTGGACCGGCGGCTGGGCTCGGACGAGGCCACGGCCCTTGCCGGCATCGAGCGGCTGGACGAGTTCTTCGCCAGTTTCGACGTGGCCCGGCGCCTCGGCCAGATCATCGACCCGGGCGAGCGCCACCAGCTGGAGCCGATCTGCCGCATGGCGGTGCACGACGCCTGCAACCTGACCAACCCCCAGCCCGCCACCTGGGAGGATTTCCTGCGCATCTGCGAGGAGGTGTGGTGATGCCGCACACCACCACCCTGGCGGACCTGGTCGGCATCGAGCACTGCAAACTCGGTTTCTACCAGGAACTGCAGCAGAAGGTCGAGCAGCTGAAGAGTTCGAACCTGGAACTGGAGCGCAAGCGCACCGAGATCCAGGCCCTGCTCGACGGCATCACCGACCTGATGGTGGTGCTGTCCGAGGACATGCGCATCCAGCGGGTCAACCACGTGTTCGCCGAGTGGTACCCGGGCATCGACCCGGTGGGCCGGCGCTGTTACGAGGTGTTCCGCGGCACCAGTTTCATCTGCGCCGACTGCCCGGCCCTGCGCGCCCTGGACCGGGACGAGATCGTCAAGGACCTGTGCGTCTACAAGCTCGGCGAGCGGTTCCGCCAGTTCGACATCATCGCCTCGCCACTCAAGGCCGGTCCCACCGGCGAGCGCCAGGTGCTCTTGTTCAAGCGCGACGTGACCCTGGAAAAGGAGTTCCAGGCCCAGTTCTACCAGGCCGAGAAGATGGCCACCCTGGGCACCCTGACCGCGGGCGTGGCCCACGAGATCAACAACCCGCTCACCGCCATCAACGGCTTCGCCCAGGGGTTGAAGCGGCGCATCGGCCGGTTGCAGGGACAGGTCGACGCGGATCTGTACGAGGACTTCTGCGAGTACACCGACACCATCATCAAGGAGTGTCTGCGCTGCCGGGACATCGTCCGCACCCTCCTCACCTTCAGCCGGCCGACCAGCACCAGCCTCGCCCAGGTGGACCTCAACCGGTGCGTCACCGACACCCTGTTCGTACTCAAGCACCTGCTCAAGGAACAGCCCGGCCTGACCGTGCGCATCGACCTCGAGCACGAGCTGCCCCCCATCCACGGGGACGAATCACAGCTCAAGCAGGTGATCATCAACCTGCTCTCCAACGCCATCGACGCCACCGGCGGCAACGGCGCCATCCACATCCGCACCGCCACGGTGACGGGCGGCCGGGTCGAACTGGTCATCGAGGACAGCGGCTGCGGCATTCCGCACGAGCTGCAGCACCGGCTGTTCGAGCCCTTTTTCACCACCAAGCCGGTGGGCAAGGGGGTCGGCATCGGGCTGTCCACCTGTTATGCCATCGTCAAGAGCCACAACGGCGAGATCAGTGTGACCAGCGCGGCCGGCCAGGGCTCGGCCTTCCGGGTCGCCCTGCCGGGAGTGCACGCATGAACAAGGACAGGTACGCCATCCTGGTGGTGGACGACGAGGAGTCGATCCGCCGCCTGCTGCAGAAGGAGTTGGCCGCACCCGGCCGGGAGATCCACGTGGCCGCGGACGGCAGCGAGGCCATGGCCCAGCTGCGCAGCCACTGGTTCGACGTGGTGATCATGGATTTGTGGCTGCCGGACGTGAACGACCTGAGCCTGCTCATCCGCACCCGCGAATCCATCCCCAACGTGGAGGTGATCATGATCACCGGCCACGGCGACGTGGACATCGCCGTGGAGGCCATGAAGCTCGGGGCCTACGACTTCATTCGCAAGCCGTTCAACCTCGACCGGCTCGACCTGATGGTGGAAAAGGCGCACCAGCGGGCGGCGCTCGCCCGGGAGAATGCCATGCTCCGCCGCACCGCCGGCGGCGAGAGCCGGGGGGTACGGTTCATCGGCAACTCCAAGGCGGTGCGCGACATCCAGTTCCTCATCGACAAGGTGGCGCCGGCGCGGATCCCGGTGCTCATCACCGGCGAGTCGGGCACGGGCAAGGACGTGGTCGCCCGCCTCATCCACGAGCGCTCGCCGCTGGCCGACAACCGGATGGTCATCAAGAACTGCGCCTCGCTGCAGAAGGAACTGGCCCGGAGCGAGCTGTTCGGCCACGTCAAGGGCTCGTTCACCGGGGCCAACGAGTCGCGCGAGGGACTCTTGTCGTTCGCCCACGACTCCACCCTGTTCCTCGACGAGATCGGCGAGCTGCCGCTGGAGGTGCAGGCCTCGCTCTTGCGCGTGCTCGAAACCGGCACCTACCGGCGGGTGGGCGAGAAAGAGGAGCGCACGGTGAACATCCGCTTCCTCTTCGCCACCAACCGCCACCTGGCCGAGGAGGTGGAACGGGGCCAGTTCAACGAGGCCTTCTTCCACCGCATCAACGCCTTCAGCATCCAGATCCCCTCCCTCAAGGAGCGCAAGGAGGATCTGCCGCTGCTGGTGGACTACTTCCTCACCACCCTCAGCCCGGACGGCTCGGGCGGCTATCGCATCGTCGACAACGCCATGGCCTGCATCCTCCGCTACCACTGGCCGGGCAACATCCGCGAGTTGCGCAACGTCATCGAGCGCTCCATCATCCTTGCTGAGAACGGCATCATCACGGAACGCTGCCTGCCGCGCGAACTGGTCGAGTCGGCGGAGAACGGCGCCGGCGCGGCCCTGTCGCTCGCCTCGGTGGAGCGCCAGCACATCCTCAAGATGCTCGAATTCCACGGCGGCAACCGCCAGCAGACCGCGGACACCCTGGGCATCAGCCGCAAGACCCTGTACCGCAAGCTGACCGAGTACGCCATCGACTGAAAACATCGCTGGTGTACCCGGCCGCCGCTGCCCGCTGCCGGCCGGCGCGGGCAATCCCGCACTCAGAGGTTGTAGAACGGATTGATGTGGTCCGGCCGGGCGCAGAGCTTGCCGCCGAACTGTATCTCCCGCACCCCCTCCACCCCCCTGATCATCTCCTCGATCTTGCTCCTGAGCATGCTGTCGGAGCGGAGCACCTCGCCCAGGTTGCACAGGGTGACCAGGCCGTCCTCGACCCGCACCTCCACCATGAGCGAGGCGTTGACGAGCATGGCGTGGATGCGTGCACACAGGAGTTGGTCGTTCAGGGTTTGCTGCGAGGCCTCCGTGGTCTCAAAGGCCGGCTTGTTCACCGCCGCATGGATGAGTTCCACCGCGTCGTCCACGGTCAGCTGGTCGATGAGCAGGACCATGTCGTAGAGGCGGCTGTCCCAGGTGTCGATGCCGTAGAGCTTCATGGCCCAGCGGCGCCGCTCCTCGTCATCCTTGCGCAGGATGTGCTCGGCCTCACGCTGCCCCACCCCGTCGCGCTGCATCACCTCGTTCAGCCGGTCCTCCGGACTGGCGAGGATGCGCACCTTGACCACGTGGGAGATGTGGCGGAGGAAAAACTGCCCGGCCAGCCCGTGATAGACCACGTTGTCCTTCTGCACGTACTTGAGCAGTTCGTATTGGTAATAGCTGATGTAGCGCTCGCGGCCGTGGCGGATACGCTCGAGCACCGAGGGCGAATCGTGGATGGCGCGCACCAGGCTGATCTCGGGGATGTTGAACTCCTCCGAGGCCTCGAGCAGGATTTCCCGGGACACACAGTCGTACTGCAATTTTTTGGCGAGTTTCTCGGCGACCTCCCGGCCGCGGCTGTAGGAGCCCCGGGAGATGGTGACAATGGGCATGGTGTTTCCTCCTTGGACGGGTGAATGGTGGCAACCGTGACCGGCAAAGGCGGTGCGACCCGCGCGAAGCGACGCTGTGGTCTGTGGCCCAGCCCTCCTGCCGCCGGGCCCGGCAACCCTGGAAAGGCTTGCGGCAGAGCGGTGCAGGGACGCGGTCCGGCCGGTGTGCGCACGGATATTCGCTCCTGGCCGGGAAGTTTGCAACCCTTAACCGTCCCGACTGAGTGCTCAGTCGAGAAAAAACCAGGGCACAGCCGCCTATGCGCGACAACCTGCCGAAATGCTGTGCATTTCCCGAACGCCCCGTCCGCTGTTGACCGGCCAAGCCTGCCGGCCGTGCCGGGGCCGCCGTGGGCCGGATCGCGTTGTCTTTCCGAACCGGAACAGGTATGCTGTCAACCCGCCTGCGGCCGTGAGAGTCCGCACCGCTGTCCGCCTGATCACCATCCGCAAGGAGGTTCCCATGCACCGACGCCAGTTCCTTCGCGACGTCCTGCTCTGGTCGGCCGGGGCCACCCTGGCCCTGCCCCGTTTCACCATCCGAACCGAGGCTCTCGCTGCCGAAAAGCCGCCGCCGCTGGTCAGCGTGGCCCGCGGCGCTGATTACCCTGCCCTGGTGACGCAGGTGCTGGAACCGCTCGGCAGCATGGCCGCCTTTGTCCGCCCGGGCGACCGGGTGGTGGTCAAGCCGAACATCGGCTGGGACCGCAGCCCGGAACAGGGGGCCAACACCCATCCGCAGGTGGTGCGGGCGGTGGTCGAGGCGGCGCTCGCCGCCGGCGCGGCGCGGGTGCTGGTGTTCGACCGGACCTGCAACGAGCCGCGGCGCTGCTATGCGTCGAGCGGCATCGAGGCGGCGGTGCAGGCCATCGGCGACCGCCGGGCGGTGATCGAGCACGCCGACCCGCGCAAGTTCGTGCCCGTGGAGATCAGCCGCGGCCAGGCGCTCACCCGCTGGGACATCCACCGCGAGGCGCTCGACTGCGACTGCTACATCAACCTGCCGGTGGCCAAGCACCACGGCCTCTCCGGCCTGACGCTCGGCCTGAAGAACGCCATGGGCGCCATCGGCGGCAACCGCGGCACCCTGCACCACGATCTCGGCCAGAGTCTGGCCGACTTGGCCACGGTGCTGCAGCCCAAGCTCACCCTGATCGACGCCACCCGCATCCTGCTGCGCAACGGCCCCCAGGGCGGCGATGTGGCCGACGTGCGCCGGCTGGACACCCTGGTGGCCTCGGCCGACCCGGTGGCTGCCGACGCCTGGGCGTCCACCCTCTTTGACCTGCGGCCCGAGACCATCGCCTCCACCGTGGCCGCCCACCGCATGGGCCTGGGCGAGATGGATCTCACCCGCATGCGGGTGGTGGGCGGTTGATGGGCCGCCGCAGGTGGCTTCCCGGCCCGGTGGGCTGGCGGCGGCTCGCGCAATGGGGCTTTTTTGTTCTCTTCCTGGTGCTGTTCGTCAAGACCGACTACAGCGGCGTGGACGAACTGCACGGCGCGGTCAACCTGCTGTTCCGCATCGATCCTCTGCTGGCGCTCACCGCCATGCTCGCGGCGAAAACCGTGGTGGTGCTCATGCTGCCGGCGCTGGCCACGGTGGCGCTCACCCTCGTCTTCGGCCGGGCCTTCTGCGGCTGGGCCTGTCCCCTGGGCGCGCTCATCGACGCCAGCCGAATGCTCTTCGGCCGACCCGGCGGCGACCCGGAAACCCGCGGCCGGTGGATCAAATACGCGCTGCTCCTGTTCCTGCTCGTTGGCGCCCTGTTCGGCCTGCCCCTGGCCGGCTACGTCGACCCCTTCTCGATCCTCGTGCGCGCGCTCGCCCTGGCCGTGCACCCGGCGCTGGACCACGCCCTCACCACCCTGTTCACCTGGACCTACCAGCACGCCCCCACCTGGGTGAACCAGTTCACCGAACCGGTCTACGCCCTCCTGCGGGCCCATGTGCTGCCCTTCAGCGCCAAGGTCTACGCCCTGTCCGTGCCCTCGCTGGTCCTGCTGCTCGCGGTGCTTGGCCTGAGCCGGGTGCGGAGCCGCTTCTTCTGCCGCATCCTCTGCCCGCTCGGCGGCCTGCTCGCCCTGGGCAGCCGCCGCCCGCTGGTGCGGCTGGTCGGCGGTGACGACGACTGCGGTACCTGCCGGTTGTGCCGCACCATCTGCCGCACCGGGGCCATCGACCAGGAGCGGCACATCGACCCGGCCGAGTGCGTGCTCTGCCTCGACTGTGTGCAGAAGTGCCCGCGCGACCGCATCCACTTCGCCCGGGCCAGCGCGGCCCCGGCCGCGCCGCCGATCAACCTGGGCCGCCGCACCGTGCTCGCCTCGCTCGCCGCCGGCGCCCTGGCGCCACTCGCCCTGCCCGCCCGGCCGCACGCCCGCCATCCCGAACCGTACCTCGTCCGTCCGCCCGGGGCGCTCGCCGAACCGGACTTCCTCGGCCAGTGCGTGCGCTGCGGCGAGTGCATGAAGGTCTGCATCGGCAACGCCCTGCACGCCAGCGGCCTCGAAGCCGGCCTGGAGGGGCTGTTCACGCCGCGGCTGATCGGCCGCATCGGCTACTGCGAGTACAACTGCACCCTGTGCGGCCAGGTCTGCCCCACCGGCGCCATCCGCCGCCTGGGCCGGGACGAGAAACACGCGACGGTCATCGGCCGGGCCCATTTCGACCGCAACCGCTGCCTGCCCTACGCCAGCGGCATCGACTGCATCGTCTGCGAGGAGCATTGCCCGACCCCGGACAAGGCGATCAAATTCAGGGAAACAGAGGTGGTGAACAGCCGGGGGGAACGGGTGAGCGTGCGCCAACCCTACGTGGTCGACAGCCTGTGCATCGGCTGCGGCATCTGCGAAAACAAGTGCCCGCTGGAAGGGGCGGCGGCGGTGCTGGTGACCGCGGCGGGCGAGAGCCGCCACGCCGGTCGGATGGACTGGGGCGGGTATTGAGGGAACGGTGGCCGCTGACCCGGGTCCGCGGCCGCCGCAGGCAGGGTCAGGCCGGCAGCTGCTTGATCAGCTGGTTGGCCGCCACCAGCAGCGGATCCCAGGTGGGGCCGAAGGGCGGCGCGTAGGCAAGATCGCTCTGGCTGAACTCGTCGACCCGCATCCCGGCGAGCAGGGCCACGGCCGCGGCATTGATACGGTGCGCCACCTGGTCCACGCCGGTCATCTGCGCGCCGAGCAAACGGCCGCTCGCCCGGTCGCCGGCCATGGCCACGTACAGCGGCCGGGCGCCGGGGTAGATGCCGGCCCGCGACCGCGAGCGGATCTGCACCTCCACCGGGTCGAAGCCCGCCGCGCGCGCCTCCGCCAGGCTGAGCCCGGTGCGCGCCACCTGCATATCGAATACCTTGAACACGGCCGTGCCGGCCACCCCGGGCAGTTCCACCCGGCCGCCGCAGACGTTGTCGGCCACGGCCCAGCCGGCCCGGTTGGCACGCAGGGCAAGCGGAATCCAGGTCTTGGCGCCGGTGACCAGGTGATAGCTGTCGGCGCAGTCGCCGGCGGCAAAGATCTCGGGATCGCTGGTGCGCAGGGTGCGGTCGGTGGCGATGGAGCCGCCGACGCTCAGCTCCAGCCCGGCCGCCTCGGCCAGCTGCGCGCAGGGGGTGACGCCGATGGCCGCGATCACGAGATCCGCGCTAAGGGCCAGGTCGCCGGCGTGTACGGTCAACCGGTCGCCGTCCGCGCTGATGCGGTCCACCCGGTACCCGTCGTACAGGCCCACCCCGCGCTGCTCGAGCAGTTCGCGTACCGGTTTGGCCAATTCCCGGTGCAGCCAGGGCAAGAGCCCGGCCCGCGGCTTCACCAGGTCCACCGCCAGCCCCAGGTCGACCAGGGCCTCGGTCATCTCCAGGGCGATGTAGCCCATGCCCAGGATCACCGCCCGCTCCGCCTTGCGCTCACGCAAAAATCGCTTGATGCGGCGACCGTCCTCCAGGTTCTTGACCGTGAACACGCCGGGCAGGTCCATGCCCTCGATGGCGGGGCGGATCGAGGTGGCGCCGGTGGCGATGAGCAGCCGGTCATAGGGCACCGCAAAGGCGGTCCCGTCGCCGCGGCGGCCGTGCACCGTGCGCGCGTCCCGGTCGATCCGCTCCACCCGGTGGCCGGTGCGCAGGTCGATGCCCTGCTTGTCGCGGAAGGCGGCGGCGCTGCGCACCACCAGGTCGTCCAGCTCGCGGGCCGGGTCGGCGATGTTGTAGGGGATGTTGCAGGCGCTGTAGGACACGTCCGCGCCCTGTTCGAGCACCGTGATCTCGAGTTTCGGGTCGTTGCGGCGGGCGCGGCTGGCCGCGCTCATGCCGGCGGCGTCACCGCCGATGATGACGAATCGCATGGTGTGACCTCCTCTTTTGGGGGACGGCGCGGCCGTCAGGGCCGCAGTCGGAGAGTACGCGCGGCCCGGGAGAAAGTCAACGGCTACCGGCCCGGACCACGGCCGCCCGCCCGCTGGGAAATCCAGGCGTCCGGGCAGCATTGTCTTTCTCTCCGCGCGCGACTCGCGTATGATGGCCGCACCCGCCCCGGCCCGACACGGGTCGGCCCCAGCCCCCGAAAACCAGAACACAAACCACAATCCGGACAGCTCCCATGATTCCCCGTACCCTCCACCTCGCCCTGGCCCTGCTCCTGGCCCTGCCCTTTCCCGCCTGCACGGACGCGGCCACCCCACCGTTGGTCAAGACCTCGACCATCAACGCCGACACGCCCGAACCCACCCGGTTCGTGGTCCGCGGCCGCACCCTGGTCGACCTGCAGCAGCCCGAAAAGC
>JAGODN010000378.1 GCA_017998195.1 Desulfobulbus sp.
CACCAAAACCCGCGACCTGGTGGTCCGCTTCGCCACGGATGGCACGGTCGCCTCCTACACCTTCAACTCCAGCTATCCCGAGGACAAGGGGCTCTAGCCCGCCGTCCCCCCGGTGTCGCGGCCCGGTGCGGCCGCGAACCGACCCTGCTCCCACTCCGGCCGGCCGGGGCTCCCCGCCCCGGCCGCCGCCCTGCGGCGTCCAGCCGCCCCTTTCATGCACGAGGCCCCTCCCATGCACGCAGCCGACCGGCAGATCGTCGAACAGGCCATCGCCCTGGCCGAACAGTGGCAGAACCGCGCCAACCAGCTCCTCACCAAGGAGGAGCGGCACATCCAGGAGCAGATGAAACGGCTGCTCACCCACCCGCGGGACAAGGTACTGCTCACCCGCATGATCGACCAGAGCTTCCGCTCGCACAACCCGAAACGGGTGGCCGACCAGTTGGCCAGCCTGATGGCCGACGAGGGCGTGCCGGCCTTTCTCGGCCGGGTGGAGAAGCTGGTCGTGCAGATGTTCATCGGCATGGGCAAGTACTTCTCCTCCATGGCCGTGCCCAAGCTCATCGAGCAGATGCGCGCCAGCAGCAGCCGGGCCATCATCCCGGGCGAGCACGAGGAACTGCACGCCCATCTGCAGCGGCGCAAGGCCCAGGGCATCCGCATGAACATCAACCACCTGGGCGAGGCGGTGCTCGGCGAGGGGGAGGCGGCCCACCGGCTGGCCACCTACATCCGCGATATGGAAGACCCGGACATCGAGTACATCTCGATCAAGATCTCGACCATCTTCTCGCAGATCAGCTCGCTCGACTTCGAGCACACCGTGGCCACCCTGGTCGAGCGGCTGTCGGCCATCTACCGGGTGGCCAAACAGAACTTCTTCGTCCGCCCGGACGGGACCCGGGTGGCCAAGTTCGTCAACCTGGACATGGAGGAATACCGCGACCTGGAGATCACCTACCAGGCCTTCATCGCCACCCTGGAGCAGGAGGAGTTCCGCGACTACTCGGCCGGCATCGTTCTCCAGGCCTACCTGCCGGACAGCTTCGCCATCCAGCGCCAGCTGACCGAGTGGGCCAGGGGACGGGTCGGGGCCGGCGGCGCGCCGATCAAGCTGCGCATCGTCAAGGGCGCCAACATGGAGATGGAGCGGCTCGAGTCGGTGCTCAACAACTGGCCGCTGGCGCCGTATGACAACAAGCTCGAGGTGGACGCCAACTACAAGCGCATGGTCACCTTCGGCATGGAGCCGGACAACATCGCCGCGGTCAACCTGGGCGTGGCCTCGCACAACCTGTTCGAACTGGCCTACGCCGCGGTGCTGGCCAAGGCCAAAGGCGTCACTCACCTGTTCTACTTCGAGATGCTCGAGGGCATGGCCGACCACGTGCGCCGGGCCCTGCAGGAGACCTCGGGCGACGTGCTCCTGTACGCGCCGGTGGCGGGCAAGGACGAGTTCATCAACGCCATCGCCTACCTGATCCGCCGGCTGGACGAGAACACCGCGCCGGAGAACTTCCTCCGCTACGCCCCGGACCTGCACGTCGGCTCGGGCGAATGGCGTTTCCTGAAAGAAGGGTTCCTGGCCGGCTGCCAGGCCATGGCCACGGCCCAGGACCGGCCCAACCGCATCCAGGACCGCACCACCGAGACCTTTGCCCCGGAGGTCTCCACCCTGTACCGCAACACCTTTGTCAACGAGCCGGACACCGACTGGTCCATGGCCGCCAACCGGCGCTGGGCCGCGGCCATCCGCGACCGCTGGAGCAAGGCGGCGGACGGCGAGCCCCTGCGGATTCCGCTGGTCATCGGCGGTGCGGAGGTCTTTGCTGACCGCGCCACCGCCGACTGCTGCGACCCGAACCGGGCCGATGCGCGGGTGGTGGTCGGCCGCCACGCCCTGGCCACGACCGAGGACGCGGGCCTGGCCCTGGAGACCGCTCGCCGGGATCCGGACGGCTGGCGCAGCCTGAGCGCCGCCCAGCGCCACGAGGTGCTCGCCCGGGTGGCCATGGAACTGCGCACCAGCCGCGGCGACCTGATCGGCGCGGCCGCCGCGGACACCGGCAAGGTGTTCACCGAGGCGGACGTGGAGGTCTCCGAGGCCATCGACTTCGCCGAGTTCTACCCGCACGCGGTGCGCGAGTACGACCGCAGGCCGAACCTCGACGTGCGCGGCCGGGGCGTGGCCCTGGTCATCTCGCCCTGGAACTTCCCCATCGCCATCCCCTGCGGCGGCATTGTCGCCGCCCTGGCCGCCGGCAACACGGTCATCTTCAAACCCGCCTCGGACGCGGTGCTCACCGCCTGGGTACTCTGCCAGTGCTTCTGGCGGGCCGGGGTGAGCCGCAACACCCTGCAGTTCGTGCCCTGTTCCGGCGCCCAGGTGGGCCCGGTGCTCACCGCCAGCCCGCTGGTGGACTGCATCATCCTCACCGGCGGCACGGACACCGGCCTGCGCATCCTCCAACAGACGCCCTCGGTCTACCTGGCGGCCGAGACCGGCGGCAAGAACGCCACCATCGTCACCGACATGGCCGACAAGGACCAGGCGATCAAGAACGTCATCCACTCGGCCTTCAGCAACGGCGGTCAAAAATGCAGCGCCACCTCCCTGCTCATCCTCGAAGGCTCGGTCTACGACGACCCGCACTTCCGCCAGCAGCTGGTGGACGCCGCGGCCAGCGTCCGGGTGGGTTCGGCCTGGAATCTCGGCAACCGTATCGGCCCGCTGGTGCGGCCGCCCGCGGGTGACCTGGAGCGGGCCCTGACCACGCTCGAGCCCGGCGAGGAATGGGCGCTTGCGCCCGCCATGGTGGACGGCAACCCGCACATCTGGTCGCCGGGCATCAAATACGGGGTCAAGCCGGGCAGCAGCACCCACCTGACC
>JAGODN010000379.1 GCA_017998195.1 Desulfobulbus sp.
CGGCCACCCTGCTCTGCGCCCGCTGCGGCGCGGTACTCCGCCGCCACCGGCCCGATTCCATCGACCGGACGCTGGCCCTGGTGGTCGCGGCGCTGCTGCTCTTCGCCCTGGCCAACGCCTTTCCCTTCCTGGCCATGCAGACGGGCGGCCTGGTCCAGGAGACCACCCTGCTGAGCGGCGTCCACGAGCTCTGGCGCCAGGACCTGCGCCTGCTGGCCGCGCTCGTCTTCTGCACCTGCGTGCTCGTGCCCGCGGCCCAACTGGCTGGACTGCTCACCATCCTCCTGCCGCTGCGACTCGGCCGGCGGCCGCCGCCGGGTGCGGCCCGCATCCTCCGCCTGGTGCAGGCGGCCGCGCCCTGGGGGATGATGGAGGTGTTCATGCTCGGCATCCTCGTGGCCCTGGTCAAGCTCGGCCACATGGCCACCATCGTTCCGGGCGTGTCCGTGTTCAGCTTCGCCGCGCTCATCGTGGTCATGGCCGCGGCCCTGTCCACCCTCGACCCGGCGCTCGTCTGGGCCCGGCTGGATCCGCGACCGTGAACCGGCCGGCCACCGCCCGCAGCCTCGGCCTGGCCCGCTGCCACGACTGCAGCCTGCTCGTCGACGCGCGGCAGCCGGTCTGCCCGCGCTGCGGCGCCCGCCTGCACCTGCGCAAGCCCGACAGCCTCGGCCGCACCGCCGCGCTGGTGCTCGCTGCCATGATCCTCTACCTGCCGGCCAACCTGCTGCCCATCACCGTCACCACCGCGCTCGGCGTGCGCCAGGCCGACACCATCCTCAGCGGCGTCATCTACTTCATGCAGACCGGCTCCTGGGAGATCGCCGCGGTGATCTTCATTGCCAGCGTGTTCGTGCCCTTCGCCAAGCTCATCATCCTCACCCTGCTGCTCGCCAGCGTCCGTTTCCGCTGGCGCTGGCGGCCGCGCGACCGCACCGTGCTCTACCGGCTCACCGAACTGGTGGGCCGCTGGTCCATGGTCGACATCTACGTGGTCACCATCCTCGTGGCCCTGGTCCGGCTCGGCGCCGTGGCCACCATCGAGGCCGGCCCGGCCGCCGTCTATTTCGCCGCGGTGGTGGTGCTCACCATGTTCGCGGCCGAGAGTTTCGACCCGCGTCTCATCTGGGACGTGCTCGAGGAGGAGAAGGAGAACCCATGAGCGAACCCGCAACCGACCGCGCCGCCACCGCCACGGTCCGCACCCGGCGGGGGCCGTCGCTGGTCTGGATCGTGCCCATCGTCGCCCTTTTGATCGGGGCCTGGCTGGGGATCAAGGCGATCCGCGAGCAGGGCCCGACCATCACCATCACCTTTGCCAGCGCCGAGGGGTTGGAGGCGGGCAAGACCCGCATCCGCTACCGCGACGTGGAGGTCGGCCAGGTGGAAGCCATCGGCATCGCCAACGACCGGGTGCAGGTCACCGCCCGCATGCTCAAGGCCACCGAACCCTACCTGACCGACCAGACCCGCTTCTGGGTGGTGCGGCCGCGGATCAGCGGCGGCTCGGTCTCCGGCCTGGGCACGGTCATCTCCGGGGCCTACATCGGCATCGACTTCAGCCGCGGCGGCGGCAGCCCGGCCAGCGAGTTCACCGGCCTGGAGGTGCCGCCGGTGGTCACCATCGGCCAGCCAGGCCGTCATTTCCGCCTCACCGCCGACACCCTCGGCTCGCTCGACATCGGCGCGCCGGTCTACTTCCGCCAGATCCGGGTGGGCCAGGTGGTGAGCTACGGCTTCGCCGCGGACGGGCGCACGGTGGACATCAAGATCTTCGTCGAGGCCCCGCACCACACCCGGGTGACCGAGAACACCCGGTTCTGGAACGCCAGCGGCATCGAGGTCTCGCTGGGCGCCCAGGGGCTGAAGGTGGACACCCAGTCCGTGGTCTCCATCCTCAGCGGCGGCATCGCCTTTGACCTGCCGCGCGAGAGCGAGGAACCGGGAGCCGAGGCGGCCGAGGACGCCAGCTTCCGCCTGTACGCCAACCACGGCGACATCCTCGAGAAGCGCTACACCATCCGCACCCACTGGCTGCTCCTGTTCGACGAGTCGGTGCGGGGCCTGTCAGTGGGCGCGCCGGTGGAGCTGTTCGGCATCAAGGTGGGCGAGGTGGTGGATCTGAGCCTGGAGTTCGATACCGCGAGCAAGCGGTTCCAGGTGCCGGTGCTGGTGGCGATCGAGCCGGAGCGGATTCGCGCCGCCAACAGGGAGAAGGCCCTGCAGCAGATCAAACACGACCCGACCACCTTCATGAAGGTGCTGGTGGAGGAACGGGGGCTGCGCGCCCAGCTGCAGAGCGGCAACCTGGTCACCGGCCAGCTGATGATCAGCCTGGTGTTCGTGCCGGACGCGCCCAGGATCACCCTGGCGGAGCGCGACGGCCACCGGGTGGTGCCCACCGTGCCCGGCCAGTTCCAGCGGCTGCAGGAGAGCCTCACCCGAATCGTGGCCCGCATCGAACAGGTGCCGTTTGACCGCATCGGCACGGAGTTTGCCACCACTCTGGGCGAGGCCCGCCAGACCCTGCAGGCGACCACCGCCCTGGCCGGCCGGCTCGACCGGGAGACCGCGCCCCAGCTCGAGGCCACCCTGGCCCGGTTGGAGCGGACCCTGGCCGAACTGCAGGCCACTGCCGGCAGGAACGCGCCCCTGCCGCAGCAGGCCGAGCACACCCTGGAAGAACTCTCGCAGACCCTGCGCTCTCTCCGCGACCTGACCGACACCCTCGAGCACCGGCCGCAATCCCTCCTCTTCGGCAAGGAGCCTGCCCGCGATGAATAGATCCTGTCTCCGCCTCGTGCTTGCCGCCCTTTTGGCAACGATCCTCACCGGGTGCGCCGCACCGCCGGCGCCGGTGGTCTACCACAGCCTGCTCGGTGCGGAC
>JAGODN010000380.1 GCA_017998195.1 Desulfobulbus sp.
ACCTCGACCCGCAGACCGGCGCCTTCGACCTGGGCCGGGCCGAGCCGCTGGCCTATGCCCACGGCCAGTACTACGCCCTGGGCCGGCGGATCGGCAAGTTCGGGTTCTCGGTGGAGCGCCGGCGGAAGAAGCGGCCGCCGGCGGCCGCGGGCAGGACGGGGAAGAAGAGGTGAAGGGCGGGGGCGCCGGACGGCAGCCCCCTTGCTGTTTGCAGGCAGAAAACGGTCTTGGGCCGACTAGTTGCCGCAGACCGTTTTTTTCGGGTTCGGCGAGGTGGTCAGGCAGGCAAGCACCGTGTCCTGCAGCGGCTGGCCGAGGTTGCCGCGTTCCCCCATCACCCTGACCGTGGTTGCCCAGTCGGCGCCCGGGGTGTCCAGTTTGGCGCAGATCCGGCCGGTGTCATGACAGGTGGTGCAGTTGGTCTGCACGGCCTGCCGGCAACCGTTGTCGTCGGTTTCCTTGCCGACACCGAGGGAGGCGACGGCGAGGGTGATCAGGGTCAGGACTGCGGGGATGAGCATCTTGGGCATGATGTCGTGCTCCGTGCTGAGGAAATGGGGGAACGGCGCATCGACCGCCGCCTGGACCGGATATGCGCAAAAGGTACCACGACCGGGCGGGCAGGGCAAAAAGAAATCCTCTTTTTGAACCGGAACTCAGCCGCTTGGATCAGGTCATCACCGGTCCTCAGGGGAGGCGGGGCGAAACGGACAGACCCCGACAGCAGGGGACGTCCTCCCCGGTCCACCGGGAAGGACGTCCTTGTCCATCGTCTCCTCCGACCGCTGCGGTGGGCTGTTGTTCGCGGCTCCTGCCGCTCAGCCTACCAGTGCCGGTAGTGCCGGCCGTAGGGGGAGTACCGCGGCGGCGGAGGCGGCGCATGGTGGTAGTAGGGCCGCGGGTGCCAGTACCGCGGCGGCGGGGGCGGCCCCCAGGCCCGATAGTGCCGTGGCGGCGGGGGCGGGCCCCAGGACCGGTAGTGATGCGGCGGTGGCGGGCCCCAGGCGCGCCGGGGGTAGTTGTCAAAATGGACGAACAGCCCGCCGAGATCGGCCCCCACAAAAATATTGTCCCGGGCCTCTGCCGGCCGCGGTTGTGCGGCCATGGCCGCGAGCAGAAGCGTGACCAACGCGCACAATGTCAGTGTCCGTGTTTTCATGATCGTTCTCCCTGTGCTTTCCTGGAATGGGTCTGGTACCCTTTTTCGGGTGTCGCCCCGATTTGCGAGTGCTGCCGCTTGTTGTCGATCGATCCGGCCCGGCGGCACGATTTTTTTCCCGGTTGTGCCGGGGTGCTCGGCAAGGCCGCAGACGACTCCGCATCCTGCCACTGTTCCGTTCATGGGTGTCCTCTTCGGGTGAAGGTTGACGCGAACGGTCGCTGCCGTTCTTTTGCCTGCACTTTAGGCCGGTTTTTCGGCCGCGTCAGTGGACATCGGGCCGTTTGCCCCCCGACATGGGGCCATGTCGGGTTCATGTCGGGTTGAACAACTACCCGCCGCAAAAGGATTTTTCGGAAAACGAGCCCGCTCTGGGGGGAGATCGGGGGACGGCCCGGGGCGCGGCGAAGAAAAGAAAGACAGGCCGGACAGGATGGGGTATTTTTGTGCGCACCGGCGGCGGCAGCGCGAAAACAGCGATGGTCCCGCCCCGGTGGAATCAGGTGCGGGCGGGGATGAACACGAGCAACAGCGTCGATATCAACGGCAACAAAATCCGTCTTCTCCGGGAACAGAAGGAACTGACCCAACTGTATCTGGCGACCGTGGTCGGCGTGACCACGGACACCATTTCCCGCTGGGAGAACCGGCGCTACCCGAGCATCAAGCAGGAGAACGCCCGGAAACTGGCCGAGGCGCTCGGCGTGCCGCTCGAGGAACTGCTCGACGATGGCCCGCCGGAGGCCGAGGCCGCTG
The DNA here is from genome assembly GCA_017998195.1 of Desulfobulbus sp. GTDB lineage: Bacteria > Desulfobacterota > Desulfobulbia > Desulfobulbales > Desulfobulbaceae > Desulfobulbus. The sequence goes on from JAGODN010000380.1 coordinate 1,916, forward strand.
CTGCGGAGACGGTCGAGGCGGCGAAGGCCACGGACGGGCCAGGGCCCGCGACAGCGGAGGCGCCGGTGCGGCCGGGCCTGCTCTCCGGCCGCCGCCGGGTGCTGGCTGCCGGTCTGCTCGTTCTCCTTGCGGTTGCGGCCGCGATCTTCTTCTTCATCGGTTCCCGCGCCGCTGTGCGCGCCGAACGCGTCCTGCCGCCGCACACCGCGCCCGGGGCGCCCTTTCCGGTGGTCATCCGCCTGACCGGCGAGGTCGACGCGCCCACCACGGTACTGGTCCGGGACGAACTCACCGGTGACGCCGAAGCCACCGGCCCGGCGATCGACGGCGAGGCCAAGGCGTTCGGCAGGAATCCACGCTGGATCGGCCACCTGCGGCGCGGTCGGGCGGTCTTCCCCTACCTTGTGCAGCCCGGGAAGAAACTCGGCCCGGACGATGAAATCCGATTCAGCGGCGACATCATCGCCGGCGAAGGCCAGACCACGGGCGACAGCATCGACGGGGCGAGCCGCATCCGCCTGGCTCCGTACCACTGGGCCGACACCGACAAGGATTACGTGATCAGCGACAGCGAGATCCGCAAGGCCTACGCCACCTATTCGGTTCCCGGCGAGAGCCTGGTCGATTTTTCGCAACTCGAGGAACTGTGGGTGGCCGGCAGGTACACCTGGAACAGGAAAACCCGATCGTTCGCCGCCGGCGCACAGTGAACGGCGGGCCGGACCGGACCCGGCCGCGCCCGCTGCGGCGGATGATCGACGAACCACGTGGAACAAAGGATTGTGGGATATGTACATCGGCACCATCATGCACTCCGACCTGGTCACCGTACCGCCCGACACAACCCTGGTCGAGGCCCGCGAACTGATCGAGAGCAAGGGGATCGACCACCTGCTGGTGGTCAACCGCAAGGGCCGCCTGGTCGGCATCGTCTCCGGCCGCGACCTCGTGCAGAACTGGGCCTCGCCG
>JAGODN010000054.1 GCA_017998195.1 Desulfobulbus sp.
TTCGCTGTAAGACTTGATCGGCCTGGCTCGTTCCCGTTCCATTCGCTTCTTTGAGTTCGCGAACTCCGCGGCCAGCCGCATCAGGCGGTCACGGGTCTCGTCCAGCTGCTCCTGCAGCGCCTCCGGTTCCGGAGCGGTTTCGACCGTCACGTTTTCCGCATCGCCCGGGTCGGCGACGCTGTCCACTGTTTCCTCAACCTCGACGGTCTGTCGCCCCTTTGCCTCGTCTGTCACCGACGGTCTCCTTGTGCGTGATGGTGAGGGCCCCGCCGCGACGTTCTCGCAAGCGATCGCTGCCATGCAACCGTGGTGCGGGGCCGGACAAATCTGCTGCGAACAATAAGCAGGGCAAAATACCGTGTCAAGGGAGCCCGGACCGGTTAAATCCGGCCCGCAGCGGCCGGCCGACAGGGGCCGGTGGCCAAAAAAAATCCCCCCGGGGCAGCGAGGCCTCGCGGGGGGAGCGGGTGCGGCGCGCGCCGGGCGCGGTGGCTCAGGCGCAGCGACTGCAGGTCTGGTTGGAATCGATGTAGCGGCGGATGCTCGCGGCGATGGTCTGGAAGATCTCGACGAAATCGTCCTCGTCCTTCTCCAGGAGGGTGATGCGGAAGCCCTGCAGGTCGGTGGCGAACGAGGAGAGCGGCACCACGCAGATGCCGGTGGCCGCCAGCAGGTAATAGACGAACCGTTTGTCCGGCTGGACGCTGGAGCCCGAGACGAGCCGCTCCACCGTCTCGCGCACCTCGGCGCTGGCGATGGGCAGGCTCTGCTGGTGGTTGAGCACGCCCTCCTCGAACACCGCGCTCATGTAAAAGGCGCCGTTGGTGCGGTTGACCAAGAGGCCCTTGACGTTCTTGAGGATGTCGTAGGCCAGGTTGGAATACCGCTCGTAGCGTTTGATGCGGTGCTTGAGGTGCTCCCGGTAGAGCGGGTGCGCCTTGATCCGCGGCAGCACCGCCTGCGGCAGGGTGGTGGAGCAGACCTCGAGCATCTTGGCGTTGAGGATCGACTGCACGTAGGTGGCGAACATCGGGTCGCGGCGGCGGTTGTACACCTCGATCCAGCCGCAGCGACTGCCCGGCCAGGGCATCTCCTTGGAGATGCCGCGCATGCAGATGGCCGGCACCCGGTCGCCGATCACCGTGCTCAGGGGTGCGCTCACCGTGCCGTTGTAGGTCATGTTCTGGTAGATCTCGTCGCAGATGATGAAGAGGTCGTTCTTCTCGCAGATCTCGACGATGGCCCGCATCACGTCCGCCGGGTAGACCGCGCCGGTGGGGTTGTCCGGGTTGATGATGAGGATGCCGGCCACGGCCGGGTTGTACTTGATGTGGTTCTCCAGGTCCTCGAGGTCCGGGTACCAGAGGTGGTTCGGGTCGAGGATGTAGGTGACCGGCTGGACACCGGCGTGGGCCGCCTCGGCCGAACTGTGGGTGGTGTAGCTGGGGGTGGGCACGATCACCCGGGCGGTGGGCTTGAGAAAGCCGTAGACCTTGGAGATGGCGTCGCCCAGGCCGTTGAAGAAGATGATGTCGTCGGCGTCGATCTGCACCCCGCCCCGCTCGTTGGTGCAGGCGGCCACGAACTCGCGGGTCGCCTGCAGCCCCCGGGTGGGGCTGTAGCCGTAGGTGGCGTCCTCGTGCACGGCCTCGGCGACGATCTCCTTCATCCAGTCGGGCACCTGCTCGCCCTTGGCAATGGGGTCGCCGATGTTCTCCCAGTTGACCTTGACGCCCATCTTCTGGAGCTTTTCGCCGACGCAGACGATGTTGCGGATCTCGTAGTTGAGTTCGCCCGCACCACTGTGCAGTATATCAGTACGCATGGAAATTCTGTGGGTTGAAGGACGGAGGGAACAGCCGGATCGGCGTCGCCGGGCCGCGACCTGGGCCGGAGTGGCGCGCGGAACAAGCTGGCCTCATACCACAGGGAGATACGCGCGTCAACCGGGCTTTTCGCCGGCGCCGAGCCGGGTCGCGGCCTCGGCCGCGGTCAGCACCGGAGCGAGCAGATCCCCCTGGACCAGGTCGCAGCCGCACCGGCGGAGCAGGTCGAGCTGGGCCTCGTGGCCCACCTCCACGGCGAGCACGCCCAGGCCGAGGCTGTGGCCGAAACCGGCCAGGGCCGCGGTGAGGCGGGCCGATGCCGCGTCCTCGAGCACCGCGGCGGTGAGGGTGCGGCTCAGGCCGAGGTGGCAGAGGGGCAGTTCCTGCAGGCGGGCCGGGTGGCACAGGCCGGCACCGACATCGTCCGCCCCCAGGCCGAAGCCGAGTTCGCCCAGCCGGTGCAGGAGCGCCCTGCCCTGGCCGCAGGCGTCGTTGAGCACCCGTTCGGCCAGTTCCAACGCCACCAGGGAGGACGGCACCTGGTGGCGGGCGCACACCCGCTGGAGCATGGGCAGGAAATCCGGTTCGAGCAACTGGTGCGGGGTGAGGGCGAGGGCCACCGGCACCAGCCGGCAGCCCGTCTCGCGCCAGGCGCGCAGGTCGGCGCACACCCGCTCGACGATCCACTCGTCGATCCCGGCGAGCAGGCCGCACTCGCCGGCGGCGACGAGCCACTCGTCCGCGGGCAGGTCGCCCAGCTCCGGGTGGCGCCAGCGCACCACGGCCGCCAGTTCGAGCGGAGCGGCCGGTGCCGCGGCGGCGAACCGCGGTTGGTAGTCCACCGCCAGCTGGCCCTCGGCCAGGGCCCGGCGGAGCGGCTCGGCCCCGATCCGGGGCCGGGAGCCGGGTCCGGGCAGGTCTTCGCGGTAGAACAGGAAGCGGCCCCGCCCCTGGTCCTTGGCCGTGTACAGGGCGCGGTCGGCGTATTTGATCAGCTCGTCGGCGGTGGCGGCGTGGTCCGGGTAGAGGGCGATGCCGATGCTGGTGGCCACGGTTAGTTCACGACCGGCCGCGGTCACCGGCCGCTCCAGGCTGGCGAGGATCTTGGCGGCGACCACGGCGGCATCCTCGGCCCGGGCGATGTCGTCGAGCAGGAACACGAACTCGTCGCCGCCCAGCCGGGCGACCGTGTCCGACTGGCGGCACTGGCGCTGCAGCCGGCCGGCCACCTCGACCAGCAGGGCGTCGCCGACATCGTGGCCCAACGTGTCGTTGATCGCCTTGAAGCGGTCCAGGTCGAGAAAGAGGACCGCCACCCGGCTGCGCCGCCGCTGGGCCTTGACCACCGCCTGGTCGAGCCGGTCGCGGAACAGCAGCCGGTTGGGCAGGCCGGTGAGGCTGTCGTGGTGGGCCAGCCGGTAGAGATGCGACTGGCTGGCGCGCAGTTCCTCCTCGATGCGCAGCCGGTCGGTGATGTCCCGGGCCACCTCGATCACCCCGTACAGCCTGCCGTCCGCGTCGAACAGCGGCGAGGCCTCCAGCTCGAAGGTGTTGTTGACGCCGTTGCCGTGCAGGGGGTTGTGCACCAGCCGCACCGGGCGGCCGCCGGCCTGTACCGCGGCCACCGGGCAGGGAAAACGGCTGTCCCGGCAGGGCCGGTAGCTGTCGGCGAACAGCCGGTGGCATTTGCGGCCTCGCAGCGGGCGGTCCGGGTGGTGATCGCGGACCAGCCGGGCCGCGGCCTGGTTGATGAGCAGCAGCTCGTAGTCCAGGCCGATGGCCATCACCGGGTCGGCGGCGCTGTCGATGATCGTCTGCAGGAAATCGCGCTCGCGGTCCACGGTCTCGTGCAGCTGCCGCTGCACCAGGGCCACCGCCTCCTCCTGGCGCTTGCTGGCGGTGATGTCCCGGTGGGTGCCGGTCATGCGCACCGGCATGCCGGCCGCATCCCGCTCCACCACCCGGCCGTGGTCCAGGTACCAGCTCCAGCCGCCGCCCGCGTTGGCCAGCCGGTACTCGATGCGGTACTCGTCGCTGCGGCCCTCCAGGTGGTCGGCGAGCACGGCCAGCACCCGCTCGCGGTCTTCCAGGTGGATGGCCCGGCCGCCCGAGGCGGGATCCTCCCGGCGGTAGTCGAGCAGCTGCCAATGGTCGGGACTGGCGTACATGTCGCCGGTCCGGATGTTCCAGTCCCACACGCCCGCGTCCGTGGCCTGCAGGGCGAGTGCGCAGCGCTCGCCGGACCGGCGCAGTTCCTGCTCGCGCCGACCGGCCGCCTCGGCCGCGAACAGCCGGCGCAGGGCGCGGGCCAGGGACTCGCCCAGATCGCCGGCGAGTTGCTGCTCGCGGCCGTCCGCCCGGATCCCGTCCGGCGGCTGGAGGAGCAGGAAGCCGGCGACCGTGGGACTGACGCGCACGGGCGCGCACAGCGGCCGGATCGCGCGCCGGCCCGGTCCGACCGTGCAGAAGGCGCAGGGGGTGTCCGCGCACAACCGGGCCCGGTCGTCCTCCGCGGCCAGCGCCCGCAGGCCGCAGTCCGGAAAACGGCCGGCGCGGAGCTCGGCCATGACCCTGGCGGCGCGGTCACCGTGGCCGGCCTCGGCGGCGATCACCGAATCACTCTCCCGGTCGACGAGCACGAGCAGGGCCGAGCGGTTGAGCCCGCCCGCGGTCAACCGGTCGCAGACCCCCTGGAGCAGGGCGGGCAGATCCTGTTCGTCGAGCAGATGGCGGCAGACCGAGTAGGCGGCCTGCAGCAGGGCCAGGGTTCGCTTCATGGTCGTCGGGACCCGGGTCGGGGTTGGCGGGACGGGGGAACGGCCTCAGCCGATGCCGTAGCTTTTGAGCTTGTTGAGCAGGGTCTTGCGGGTGATCTGCAGCCGGCGGGCCGCCTCGCTGCGGTTGCCGCCGGTCTCTTCCAGGGTCTTGAGGATGAGCGCCCGCTCCGCCTCCTTGAGGGTGGACGGCTCGCCCGTCTCCCGGGGCTCGTTGGCCCCGGCCCAGCGCTGCACCGCCAGCGGCAGGGCGTTCACGTCCAGGTAGTCGCCGCGCATGAGGATCACCCCGCGTTCGATGCAGTGCTCCAGCTCGCGCACGTTGCCCGGCCAGGGGTAGCGGTTGAGGATGTCCATGCACTCCGGGGTGATGCCGCTCACCGCGCGGTTGTTCTTGTCGGCGAAGCGGCGCAGGAAATAGGTGGCGAGCAGGGGGATGTCGCCGTGCCGGTCGCGCAGCGGCGGCACTTCGAGTTCGACCACGTTGAGCCGGTAGTAGAGGTCCTCGCGGAACCGGCCGGCCGCCACCTCCTCCTCCAGGTCGCGGTTGGTGGCGACGATGATGCGCACGTCCACGCGGATCGTCTCCTGGCCGCCGACCCGCTGCAGTTCGTGCTCCTGGAGCACGCGCAGCAGCTTGGCCTGCATCGCCGGCGAGGTCTCGCCGATCTCGTCGAGGAACAGGGTGCCGCCGTGGGCCTGGACGAAGCGGCCCTCGCGGCGGCGGTCGGCGCCGGTGAAGGCGCCCCGCTCGTGGCCGAACAGCTCGGATTCAAGCAGGGTTTCGGCGAGCGCGGCGCAGTTCACCTTGACAAACGGGCCGCTGCTCCGCAGACTCTTGTGGTGCAGGGCCGAGGCCACCAGCTCCTTGCCGGTGCCGGACTCGCCGTTGATGAGCACGGTCGCCTCGGTGGGGGCCACGTGCACGATCAGGTCCCAGAGGGCCACCATGGGCGCGGACGAACCGATGATGCGGCCGTCGTCGCCGAACGGCTGGCCCGGCTCCTCCGCGGCCTCCTCCTGCTGGCGATGGCCCATGGCCACCTCCAGGGTGGTGCGCAGCCGGTCGAAGTCCAGCGGCTTGGTCAGGTAGTCGTGCGCGCCCTGCTTGATGGCGGCCACGGCCGAGTCCACCGACGAGTAGGCGGTCATGATCACCACCGGGATGGCCGGGTTGAGGGCGTGGATGCGCTTGAGCGCCTCCATGCCGTCCATGGCGGTCATGCGCACGTCCATGAGGATGACGTCATAGGGCCCCTGCTCCACCGCGGCCACGGCGGTGGTGCCGTCGTCCGCCTCCTCCGCGTCCCAGCCCCACTCGGCGAACAGGGAGCGCAGCATGAACCGGTGCACGCGCTCGTCGTCGACAATGAGAATCTTTGCCCTGGTCTGCGCGCCCACCCTGCGCTCCTTTCATATCTGCGTTTAATCATTGAATCATTTCCCCGACAACCTAGCACACAACCCCCACGGAGCGCAATGGAACAAACCATCGAAATCAACAAGGTGATCATGGGCGGCCTGGGCCTCGGCCGGGCCGCGGACGGCATGGCGGTGATGGTCGCCGGCGTGCTGCCGGGCGAGACCGTGACCGTCACCACCACCCGGGCCCACCGCGGCCACCTGGAGGCCCGGCTGGTGCGGGTGGAGGCGCCCTCGCCCGACCGGATCACCCCGCCCTGCCCGCTCTACGCCACCTGCGGCGGCTGCGACCTGCAGCACGCCGCCTACCCGGCCCAGCTGCGCCTCAAGCAGGCGATCGTCACCGAATCGCTCGTCCGCGCCCGGGTGCCCCTGCCCGCGGGCGGGGTGGAGCCGACCCTGGACGCACCCGCCCCGTTCGGCTACCGGTACCGGCTGCGGCTGCACCTGGATGCCGACGGCCGCCCCGGCTTCCACCGGGCCGGCACCAACGAGGTGGTGCCGGTGGCCCGTTGCCTGCTGGCCACCCAGCGGCTCAACCAGCTGCTCGCCCGCCTGGCCGAACGCCTGCCGGCAAGCGGCGCGGCCGACCGGTTCAGCGGCCTGGAGCTGTTCGAGAGCCCGGCCGACGGCACCACGGTGCTGGTCCTGCACACGAGCCTGACCGACCCGGCGCCCGCCGTGCCGCCGTCGCTGGCCGATCTGGCCGATCAGGTGCTGGTCGAGCCGACCGGGCGGGCGGCGCAAGCCGCCGCCGCGCCCGGGGCCGAGCTGCGCCAGGAGTTCGCCGTGGCCGGCCGGCGCTACACCCTCACCTGGGACCACCGCTGCTTCTTCCAGGTCAACCCGGTGCAGAACGAGCGGCTGGTCGCCCTCGCCCTCGGCCTGCTGCCCCCCCGCGAGCAGCCCTTCCCGGCGCTCGACCTGTTCTCCGGCATGGGCAATTTCTCGGTGCCGCTCGGCCTCCTCGGCGCCCGGGTGACCGGTATCGAGCACAACCCGCACAGTCTCGGTCACGCCGCGGCCAACTGCCGGGAAAGCGGCCTGGAGCGGAGCCGCTTCCTCGAAGGTGACGTCGGCCACCAGCTGCGCCGGCTCACCAACCGCGGCGCCCGGTTTGCGGTCATCTTCCTCGACCCGCCGCGCCAGGGGCTGGGCAAGGCCACGGCGCTGTTGCCCGAACTCGGCCCGGAGCAGATCCTCAGCATCAGCTGCGACCCGGCCACCCACGCCCGCGACCTGCGCCTGCTCGTCGACCGGGGCTGGCGCCTGGCGCGGATGATCCCGGTGGACCTGTTCCCGCAGACCCATCACGTGGAATCCGTGGCCCTCCTTGAAAGGAATTGACAGCACCGGCCGGCGACACTATCCTGCCCCGTCTGTTCAGCGCTGACCACGCCCCCGACCGGGCGAAGGTCCAGTTCCCCGATCCGCGGGCCCGCCGCCCCGATCGTTCCCCCAAGACCGCACAGAATCCGGATGGAAACCACGAGCAATCTTCTCCAGCAGCGCCGCGACAAGGCACAGTCCCTGGCCGAGGCCGGCGTCCGCCTGTTCAGCAACACCTTCAAGGCCCCCCAGCCGATCGGCGACCTCCTGCCCCTGGGCGCACCGCTCGCCGCCGAGGCCCACGACGAGTCGGGCCGCCGTTTCCGCATCGCCGGCCGGGTGATGGCCATGCGCCGCTTCGGCAAGGCCGCCTTCTTCCACCTGCAGGACGCGGAGCACCGCATCCAGGTGTACGCCCGCCGCGACCTGCTCGGCGAGGAGGCCTACGGGCTGTTCAAGAAATGGGACGTGGGTGACATCGTCGGCGTCGAGGGCAGCCTGTTCAAGACCAAGACCGGCGAACTGAGCGTGGAGGCCACCCGCCTGCAGATGGTCACCAAGTCCTTGCGGCCCCTGCCGGAGAAGTTCCACGGGCTGACCGACGTGGAGACCCGCTACCGCCAGCGCTACCTGGACCTGATCGTCAACCCCGAGGTGCGCGACACCTTCCGCAAGCGGGTGGAGATCATCCGCCTGATCCGCGAGTTCCTCGCCAACCGCGGCTTCCTGGAGGTGGAGACGCCGATGATGCAGCCGGTGCCCGGCGGGGCCACGGCCAAGCCCTTTTGCACCCACCACAACGCCCTCGACATGGACCTCTACCTGCGCATCGCGCCGGAGTTGTACCTCAAGCGGCTGTTGGTGGGCGGCTTCGACAAGGTGTTCGAGATCAACCGCAACTTCCGCAACGAGGGGCTGTCCACCCGCCACAACCCCGAGTTCACCATGCTCGAGTTCTACCAGGCCTACGCCACCTATCACGACCTGATGGACCTGACCGAGGAGATGATCAGCTGGCTGGCGCACGAGGTGACCGGCACGCTCGACCTCACCTACCAGGGCATGGCCGTCAACCTGGCCCCGCCGTGGCGGCGCTACACCATGGCCGAGGCCCTGGTGGAGGTGGGCGGGCTCGACCCGGCGGTGGTCGCTGACGACGAGGCGGTCATGGCGCTGGCGAAGGAAAAGGGCATCGAGCTGCAGCCCGGCGCCGGCCCGGGCAAGGCCCGCACCGAGCTGTTCGAGCTGCTCGTCGAGGAGCGGCTCATCGACCCGACCTTCATCACCTCCTACCCCACCGAGGTGTCGCCGCTGGCCCGGCGCAACGAGGAGGATCCCACGGTCACCGACCGGTTCGAGCTGTTCATCACCGGCCGGGAGATCGCCAACGCCTTCTCCGAGCTGAACGACCCCATCGACCAGCTGCAGCGCTTCCAGCGGCAGATCGACGAGCGCGGCGACGACGACGAGATCCACCCGGTGCTCGACCGCGACTACGTGCGCGCCCTCGAGTACGGCATGCCGGCCGCGGCCGGCGAGGGCATCGGCATCGACCGGCTGGTGATGCTGCTCACCGACGCGCCGTCCATCCGCGACGTCATCCTCTTCCCCCAGCTCAAACGCGAAACAGGCGAGTGACGCGCGGCCCATGGCCTCCTTCGAGTGGTTTGTCGGCCGGCGCTACCTGCGGGCCAAACGCAAGCAGAAGTTCATCTCGCTGATCACGCTCATCTCCATCCTCGGGGTGGCGGTGGGGGTGATGGCGCTGATCGTGGTGCTGTCGGTGTTCACCGGCTTCACCGAGGGGCTGCGCGACCAGATCATCGGCGTCAACGCCCACGCCCTGGTGCAGCGGTTCGGTGCGCCCATCGAGGACACCGAAGAGGTCGCGACCCGGGTCCGGGCCGTGGCCGGGGTCGAGGCCACCACCCCCTACATCTACGGCCAGGCCCTGATCACCTCGGCCGCCAACTCCACCGGCGTGGTGCTGCGCGGCATCGACCCGGCCACGGCCGCGCGGGTGATCAGCATCGGCGAGAAGATGGTGTTCGGCGCGCTCACCGACCTGGACCTCCCCGGCGAGGTGCCGGGCATCGTCCTCGGTCGCGACATGGCGCGGCAGCTGCAGGTCGGCCCGAACGACCGGGTGCGACTCATCTCCCCCAACGGCCCGCTCTCGCCCGGCGGCATCCTGCCGCGCATCCGCACCTGCCGGGTGGTGGGCATCTTCGAAACCGGCATGTACGAGTACGACTCGACCATGGGCTTCCTCAACCTGGACACGGCCCGCTCGCTCGCCGACCTGGACCGGGGCGCGCACGGGCTCGAGGTGCGGGTGGCGGACGTGGACCGGGCCGACCGCACCGCCGCGGCCATCCGTGAGGCGCTCGGGCCGCAGTACTCGGTGCGCGACTGGATGCAGCTCAACCGGAACCTGTTCGCCGCCCTCAAGCTGGAGAAACTCGGCATCTTCATCGCCCTCGACCTGATCATCCTGGTGGCGGCCCTGAACATCATCAGCGCGCTCATCATGGTGGTCATGGAAAAGAACCGCGACATCGCCATCCTCAAGTCCATGGGCGCCACCACCCGCTCGATCATGCGCATCTTTTTCTACCAGGGGGCGGTCATCGGCCTGGCCGGGACCGCGCTCGGGGTGGGCGGCGGGCTCGGGCTGTGCGCCCTGCTGAAACGCTACAAGTTCATCGAACTGCCGTCGAACGTCTACCCCATGTCGACCATGCCGATCAAGGTGGTGCCGCTGGAGGTGACGGTGATCGCCCTGTCCGCCATCCTCATCACCCTGCTCGCCACCCTCTACCCCTCGTGGAAGGCCTCGCGGGTGCGGCCGGCGGAGGCGCTCAGCTATGAGTGAGCCGCCGCTGCTCCGGGCCGAGGCGCTGTGCCGCAGCTACCAAAGCGGCGCGGACACCATCACCGTGCTGCGC
>JAGODN010000381.1 GCA_017998195.1 Desulfobulbus sp.
TCGTCCCGACTCGCCACTGCGGCGGCCAGCTTCTTTTCCGCCTCGGCGAGCGAAGTCTGGGTGAGCACCTGGGAGGACTCCAACTCCATGACCCGCTTCTGGGCCGCCTCGGTCTCGGCGGCGCAGGTCTCCAGGGACTTGTTGATTTTTTTGTTGGCTGTTTCCAGGACGGCGAGCTGCTCGCGCAGCGGGGCGAGCTGTTGCGCCGCCTCGTTGTGCTGGGCCTTCAACTCGCTGGTGCGCTGGCCGAGCAGCCCCTGGAGTTCGGCCACGGCCCGCGGATGGGCGGCTGCCTCCTCCTCCAGGGCGGCAACGGCGGTCAGGGCGGTGGCCAGTTCCGCGGCCTTGGCCTGCACTTGCTGCTCCAGCCCGCTCTTCTCCGCCGCCAGGGCGGTCAGCTGCGCCGCCTGTTCCTGGCGGGTGCGGCCGAGCGCCTGGGCCTGCTCCTGCTCCCTGACCAGGGCAGCCTGGGCCGATTCCAGTCGCGCCTGCGCCTCGCCGAGCTGCTGTTTGAGGGTTTCCACCTCGCCGCCGCGGTTGGTGAGCTGCTCCTCCAGCGCGGCTGCGGCTGCGGTCTTTTCACTGGCGGCCTTTTTGGCCAGGGTCAATTCGTCGGTGGCGGCCTGCAGGCCGGTGCTGGCCTGGTTGAGCTGCTGTTTGAGGGCCTCGACCTCGCGGTCGCGGGCAGTGAGCCGCTCCTGCAGGGCGGCGGCCGCTTTCGCCCGTTCGTCGGCCGTCTGCCCGGCCTCGGCCAGTTTCCCGTCGGCCGCCTGCAGTCGCGCCGCGGCCGCGTCGAGCTGCTCTTTGAGGGTGGCCACGGTCTGGTCGCTGGCGGCGAGCCGCTCCTCCAGGGCGACCGCGGCCGCGGCCTTGTCGGCGCTGTCCTGCCTGACCTGGGCCAGTTCCTCGGTGGCGGCCTGCAGGTCGGCGGTTGCCTTGTCCAGTTGCTGCTTGAACCCTTCGGCGGTGTCGGTATGTTTGTCGAGCTGCTGCCGGAGGTGTGCCCGGGCTGCCTCCTCCTTTTCGCGCAGCTCCTTTTTCGCCGCTTCGCCGGCCGCCTTCTGTTCGTCCAGGGCCGCCTGCAGCTCTGCGGCCCCGGTCCGGGCGGCCGCCAGTTCTTCGGTGAGTTTGTCCTGGCCGGCGGTCAGGGCGCTGATCCGCTCGTTGGCCGCGGTGAGTTGCCGGTCCCGACCGGCGACCTCGGCCTCGGCCCGCTCGCTCATCTCCCGGTACCTGGCGGCGATCGCCTCCTGGGCGTCGACCAGCTGGCGGATCTGCCGGTCCTTGTCGGCCAGTTCCTGCTGCAGGGGCTGGAGTTGGGCGGCGAGTTCCGCCGGCGCTGCCGGCTGCCCGGGTGCTGCAGCCTCCGGCAGGAGCGTCGCCACCTGCGGCGCGGCGGCTGCCGGGTGGTCCGCCTCCGGTCGGGCAGGGGCTGTGTGCTCCTGCGGCGCCAGGCTCTTTGCCGGCTGCGGGGCCGTCACCGCGGCCGGCTGATGGTCGCCGGCAGGCGGCGTGTCCTTGAGTAACCTGCTGTGGTAGGAGGCGATGACAATGTAGGCCGCGATACCCAGGAGGGAGAGAAGAACGAGACGGATTTTCATGGCAGTGGGTGGCTGAGGTTGGCGGAATCAGGGTTGCAAGACGGTACCGGGGGTCAGCAGGGCTTGAGGAACAGGGTAGCCAGCGGCGGCAGGACGAGCGAGAGGGTGTGCTCCATGCCGTGACACGGCTCCGCCCGGGCGGTGCACACCGGGCCGTTGCCGACCCCGGCGCCGCCGTAGACCTCCTGGTCGGAGTTGATCAGCTCGCGGTAGTCACCGCCGCGGGGCACGCCGATGCGGTACCCCTGGCGCACCACCGGGGTGAAGTTGGTGACCACCACGACAAAGTCGGCGGGGTCCCTGGCGTAGCGGATGAACGACAGCACCGAGTTGTCCGAGTCGTTGGCATCGACCCAGGAGAAGCCGGTCCAGTCGAAGTCGGCCTGATAGAGGGCGGGCTCGTTTTGGTAGACCAGGTTGAGGTCGCGCACCAGCCGCTGCACCCCCTGGTGGGTGGGCGCGCTCAGGGCGCCCCACTCCAGGCCGGTGTCATGGTTCCACTCCTGCCACTGGCCGAACTCGCAGCCCATGAACAGCAGCTTCTTGCCCGAATAGCCCCACATGAAGCCCAGGTAGGAGCGCAGGTTGGCGAACTTCTGCCACTCGTCGCCGCTCATCTTGTTCAGCAGTGAGCCCTTGCCGTGCACCACCTCGTCGTGGCTGATCGGCAGGACGAAGTTCTCGTGAAAGGCGTAGAGCATGCCGAAGGTCATCTGGTTGTGGTGGTAGCGGCGGAACAGGCTGTCCTTGGTCATGTAGCTGAGGGTGTCGTGCATCCAGCCCATGTTCCACTTGAGGCTGAAGCCGAGCCCGCCCAGATAGGTGGGCCGGGAGACCATGGGCCAGGAGGTGGATTCCTCGGCGATGGTGAGCACGCCCGGGAACACGCCGTGCACCACCTCGTTGGTCTTGCGCAGGAAGCTGATCGCCGCCAGGTTCTCCCGGCCGCCGTACTCGTTGGGCACCCACTCCCCGTCCTTGCGCGAGTAGTCGAGATAGAGCATGGAGGCCACGGCGTCCACGCGCAGCCCGTCGATGTGGTACTTGTCGATCCAGAACAGGGCGTTGGAGATGAGGAAGGCGCGCACCTCGTTGCGGCTGTAGTTGAAGATCAGCGTGCCCCAGTCCTGGTGTTCGCCCTGCAGCGGGTTGGCGTGGGCGTACAGCTGGGTGCCGTCGAACATGTTGAGGCCGGCGCCGTCCTTGGGGAAATGGGCCGGCACCCAGTCGAGGATCACGCCCAGGCCGGCGGCATGGCACCGGTCGACGAA
>JAGODN010000382.1 GCA_017998195.1 Desulfobulbus sp.
TTGTCCGCCATCTGCGGGTGCACCGCCAGGTAGCCGATGCGCTCGCCGGGCAAACGCAGCTCCTTGGAATAGGACGAGGCGATGATGGCGTTGGTGGTGGCGGTCATGAGCGGCGGCACCACGTGGTTGTCAAAGACGATGTTGCGGTACGGCTCGTCCGAGACCAGGTAGATGGTGGTGCCGAAGCGCTTGCCGGCCTCGTCGAGCAGGCGGCCCAGGGCCTGCAGGTCGGCTGCCGGGTAGATCTGGCCGGTGGGGTTGTTCGGCGAGTTGATGAGCACGATCTTGGTCTTGGGCGAGAGCGCCGCCTCGATGGCCTTCAGGTCGAGGTTGAAATCCGCGTCCGTGGCCACCACCTTGACCTCGCCGCCGTGGTTGTCCACGTAGAAGCGGTACTCGACGAAGTACGGGGCGAACACCATGACCTCGTCGCCCGGGTCGAGCAGGGCCTTGAACAGCACGTTCAGGCCGCCGGCCGCGCCGCAGGTCATGAGCAGATCGTTGGCGGTGAAGCTGACCTGCTGCTCGGCGGAGAGCCGGGTGGCAATGGCCTCGCGCACGAAGGGGAAGCCGGCATTGGCCATGTAGCCGTGCACGCCCGGCTGCTCCTGCTCGACCAGTTCGCGCAGCACGGTGGAGAACTTGGCCGGCGGCGGCACGTCGGGATTGCCGATACTGAAGTCGAAGACATTGTCCGCGCCGAACTCGGCCTTCATCCGCGCCCCCTCCTCGAACATCTTGCGGATCCAGGAGGAACTCTCGGCAAACGTCTGCATCTTTTTGGCCACACCGCTCATTGTGCACTCCTTGGTAGTGTTGAAATGATGACTCGTCCGTCTGAAGCTGGTTTCAGCCGGGAGGCTGTCAGGATGAGGTTTGAGAGGCTATTAGACTGTAGGCTTTTAGGCTGTTAGGTTGAAGGCTTCTCAGCCCTGCGGGCTGACTGATCAAAACCTACAGTCTAACCACCTGAACTGCTAAACAGCTAGTCAGGCTGTAGGCTGTGAGGCTGTAGGTTGAAAGCTTCTCAGCCCTCCGGGCTGACATTTGAAAGCCTACAGTCTAATCCCCTAAACCCCTAAACTCCTATCGTGCAAACTTCTTCTCGAAATACCCGTACGCCACGTTGATCTCCTTCATCTTCTCCTCGGCGACGTTCTTGAACTCCTCGCCCAGGTGGCCGACCTTGTCCGGGTGGTACTGCATGCTCAGCTTGCGGTAGGCCTTCTTGATCTCGACGAAGTCGGCGCCCTGCTGCAGGCCGAGAACCGCGTAGTACTGTTCCTCCTGGCTGGCGGCGGTGGCCGCCTCCTGCCGCTGGCGGTACATGTACTTGGCCTCGATGGTGCGCTGGTCGTAGGACGAGATCTCCAGGCGGGCGGCGATCTCCCGGGCGAGCCGCAGTTCGTTCTCCGGCGGCGGCTGCTTGAGGTGAACGATCTGGTAGATGAGTTCCAGCAGGATGAGCCGCGGCTCGTAGGCGAAGTTGGCGCGGAACTCGTCGACCAGCTGGGTCAGATCGTTGTCGGCGTCGCGCGCTTCCTTGATCAACTGCTTGACCCAGTACATCTGGTCCTGGCTGTAGCGCAGGTTGTACTGGAAGAAGTTGAGCATGGCGGTCAGTTCGGCCCGGGTGAAGTGGCCGTCCGCCTGGGCGATCTTCACCAGGATGTTGACCAGCAGGAACACGAACCGGTTGTGCGTCTCGGTCTGCGAGGCCGTGTAGGTGGAGACCCGGCGCTGGACGTAATAGGAGAAGGCGAAGAAGCCGCCGACCAGGAGCAGGACAAAGGCCAGGCCGGTGGTGAGGAAGAAGCCGAGCAGTTTGATCAGGGCGGGCAGGCCGCCGGTGACCAGGGCCAGCAGGGCGGCCAGCAGCAGGCAGCCGCCGCACCCCGGCTGGTTGTGGTATCGATATTCCATGGGTCAGGGCAGCAGGGTTGGGTAAGGGTCTGCGGGGAGAGTGGAGGAACAGGGGGCCGGGCCGGACCGTCAGGGGCCGGCGGCACCCCCCCCTGGCTGGCCGGCGAACAGGGCCTCGACGAACTCGCGCGCGTCGAAATCACGCAGGTCGTCGAGTTGTTCGCCGATGCCGATGAACCGCACCGGGATACGGATCTCCCGGCAGACATTGGCCACGATGCCGCCCTTGGCGGTGCCGTCGAGCTTGGTCAGGGTCAGGCCGGTGACGCCCACCGCCTCGTGGAACATCTTGGCCTGGGCGATGCCGTTCTGGCCGGTGGTGGCGTCGAGTACGAGCATGACCTCGTGCGGCGCGCCGTCCATCTTCTTGCCGATCACCCGCTTGATCTTTTTCAGTTCTGCCATGAGGTTGACGCTGGTGTGCAGCCGGCCGGCGGTGTCGATGATGATCACGTCCACCCCGTGGGCGACGCCGTACTCCAGGCCGTCGAAGACCACCGAGGAGGGGTCGGCGCCCGGCTTCTGGGCGATCACCCGCACCCCCACCCGTTCGCCCCAGATGCGCAGCTGGTCGATGGCCGCGGCGCGGAAGGTGTCCGCGGCCACGAGCAGCACCGACTGGCCGGAGCGGACGAACTTGGCGGCGATCTTGCCGATGGTGGTGGTCTTGCCCACGCCGTTGACCCCGACCACCATGATCACGAACGGCCCCTCTTCGGGCAGCACCAGTTCGGCCGGCTGGTCGGTGGCCTCGATGTAGGCGAGGATCTGGTCGCGGATGATGTCCTTGAGGGCCTGCGGGTCGCTCAACTGGTCGCGTTTGACCTTTTTGCGGGCCACGTCGATCAGCTCCAGGGTGGTAGCCACGCCCAGGTCGGCGGTGATGAGGATCTCCTCGAGCTGCTCGTACAGGTCCTGGTCGATCTCTTTCTTGCCGAGGAACAG
>JAGODN010000383.1 GCA_017998195.1 Desulfobulbus sp.
GGGTTGCGGGCCGCCTGCACCTCGTCGAGCCGCCGCACCCTGGCCCGCTGCGGCGCCTGGCGAAGCAGCTCGGGCTCGGTCTCGGCCTCTCGGGCGATGG
Source organism: Desulfobulbus sp. (assembly GCA_017998195.1). Classification (GTDB taxonomy): domain Bacteria; phylum Desulfobacterota; class Desulfobulbia; order Desulfobulbales; family Desulfobulbaceae; genus Desulfobulbus. The sequence goes on from JAGODN010000383.1 coordinate 101, forward strand.
CCGTGAGCGCGGCCACGAACTGGTCCAGGTCCGCCTTGCACTCGGTCTCGGTGGGCTCGATCATCATGGCCCCGTGCACCACCAGCGGAAAATAGATGGTCGGCGGGTGGAAGCCGTAGTCGATGAGCCGCTTGGCCATGTCCAGGGTAGTGATTTTGTGCGCCTGCTGCTTCTCGTCCGAGAATACGCATTCGTGCATGCAGGGGCGATCGTAGGGCAGGTGGAGCACGTCCCTCAGCCGCTCCTTCAGGTAGTTGGCGTTGAGCACGGCCAGCTCGCTGGCCCGGCGCAGACCCGTTTCGCCCATGGTCAGGATGTAGCTGTAGGCGCGCACGAGCACGCCGAAGTTGCCGTGGAAGGCGTGGATGCGGCCCACGCTCAGCGGCCGGTCCGCATCGAGCCGGAAGCTGTCGCCGACCCGCACCACCCGGGGCACGGGCAGGAAGGGCTCCAGTTCGGCGGTGACGCACACCGGGCCGGCCCCCGGGCCGCCGCCGCCGTGCGGGGTGGCGAAGGTCTTGTGCAGGTTGAGGTGGAGCACGTCGATACCGCAGCGCCTGGCATCCATCACCCCGAGTACCGCGTTCATGTTGGCGCCGTCGCCGTAGACCAGCCCGCCGCGGGCGTGGACCACGTCCGCCACCTCGCGGATGCGCTCCTCGAAAAGGCCCAGCGTGTTCGGGTTGGTGACCATGATGCCGGCGGTGTCCTCGTCCATGAGCGCGGCCACCGTGGCCGGGTCGAGCATGCCGCGTTCGTCCGAGGGCACCGCCACGGCGCGGAAGCCGCAGAGCGCGGCCGAGGCCGGGTTGGTGCCGTGGGCCGTGTCCGGGATGAGGATCTTGTGGCGCTGGCTGCCCCGGTGGCGGTGGCAGGCGTGGAAGATGAGCATGCCGGTGAGTTCGCCGTGGGCCCCGGCCGCGGGCTGGAGGCTGACCGCGTCCAGACCGGTGATCCTGGCGGGCGTGCCCTGCGGCTCGGAGAGCAGGCGCCACGCGCCGTGGCGGAGTTCGTCGGCAAGCATGGGGTGGGCCGCGGCCAGGGCCGGGGTGGCGGCCTGGCGCTCGTTGGTGCGCGGGTTGTACTTCATGGTGCAGGAGCCGAGCGGGTAGAGGCCGCTGTCCACGCTGTAGTTCCACTGCGACAGGCGGGTGTAGTGGCGGACCACGTCCACCTCGGAAAGGTCCGGAAAATCCACCTCCGCGCCGACCAGGGCCGGGTCGATATCGGCCGCCGGCACGTCGCTCGCCGGGATGGACATGCCGGTCCGTCCTTTGCTGCCGCGCTCCCAGAGGAGCGGTTCGTTGAGTATCAGTCCGCTTGCGCCCGGTTGTTCGTTCATGCTCGCACCTCCGCTGCCACGGCATCCATGTCTTTTTTCTCGATCGTTTCGGTGACGCAGAACAGGTACCGGCCGGCCAGTTCCGGGTAGAACGCGCCCAGTTCCAGGCCGGCGACGATGCCCCGGGCCAGGAGCCGGTCGCGCACCGGGGCGAAGTCGTGCGGGAACTCGGCTACGAACTCGTTGAACACCGGCCCGGTGAACGGGAGGCGTGCGCCCGCGTCCACCAGCACCTGGCGCAGGTAGTGCGCCTTGTCGTGGTTGAGCCGGGCCAGCCGGCGCAGGCCGGTGCCGCCCAGCGAGGCCAGGTACATGGCCGCGGTCAGGGCGCAGAGGCCCTGGTTGGAGCAGATGTTGGAGGTGGCCTTTTCCCGGCGGATGTGCTGCTCGCGGGTGGCGAGCGTGAGCACGTAGCCGCGCCGGCCTTCCAGGTCGCGGGTTTCGCCCACCAGCCGACCGGGCAGACTGCGCATGTGCTCCTTGCGGCAGCCGAACATGCCCAGCCCCGGTCCGCCGAAGGAGGGCGCGATGCCGAAACTCTGGCCCTCGCCGCAGGCGATGTCCGCGCCGCAGACGCCCGGATTTTTCAGCAACCCGAAGGCGAGCGGCTCGGTGAACGCGGCCACGGCGAGCGAGCCGGTGGCGTGAATGGCCGCATTGGCCGCGTCCAGGTCCTCGATCACGCCGAAGAAGTTGGGCGACTGCAGGGCCACCGCGGCAAGGTCGTCGCGGCCGGAGAGCGCGCTGACATCGGTGCGGCCGTCCGGACCGAACTCCAGATCCTCCACCGTAAAACCGGTGGGCCGCAGGTAGCTCTCGACCACGGCCCGGTAGTTCGGGTGGACAGCCCGCGACACGGCCACCCGGGTGCGCTTGCGGTTGATGCGCAAGCCCATGAGCAGGGCCTCGGCGAGCGCGGTGGCGCCGTCGTACATGGAGGCGTTGACCACGTCCATGCCGAGCAGCCGGGCGGTGAGGGTCTGGTACTCGAAGATGCCCTGCAGGGTGCCCTGGCTGATCTCCGGCTGGTAGGGGGTGTAGGCGGTGAGGAACTCGGAGCGGGAGGCCAGGGTGCGCACCGTCTCCGGGATGTGGTGGCGGTAGGAGCCCGCGCCCACCAGCACCCGGGTGCGCGGACCGGTGCCCATGGTGGCGGCGAGACCCTCCAGGTGGTCGTTGAGCTGCCATTCGCTTAAAGGTTGCGGCAAATGCCACGATCCGGTGGGCCGGCAGTCGGCCGGAACCGGGGCGAACAGCGCCTCCAGCGAGTCCGCGCCGACCACGGCGAGCATCTCGCTGATCTCTTCGGGGGTGTGCGGCAGGTAGCGCATGGCCCTACCCCCGCAGCAGGTCGAGGTAGGCTGCGGCGGACAGGAGCTGGTCGTACTCGACCGCGTCCGAGGGCCGACCCTCGACAA
>JAGODN010000384.1 GCA_017998195.1 Desulfobulbus sp.
GAGCGGGACCGGTTTCATCCCTCCAGCCTGGCTGAGGAACCCGCACCTGCAGACCCTGTGGCCGGTGCTGTTCCGTTGCCGGCCGGTGCTGCCGCTGGTCCGCGAGCGGCTGGAGCTGGCGGACGGCGACTTCATCGATCTCGCCCGCGTGCCCGCTGCCGGCCCGGCGGTGCTGGTGCTGCACGGCCTGGAGGGCAGCCTGCGCTCCCACTACGCCCTGCCGCTCATGGCCAGCCTGCAGCGGGCCGGCCTGGAGCCGGTGTTCATGCACCTGCGCGGCTGCAGCGGCGAGCCCAACCGGCTGGCGCGCAGCTACCATTCCGGGGCCATCGAGGACCTGGCCGAGGTGCTCGCCCTGCTCGCGGACCGAGGCCGGCCGGTGGCCGCGGCCATCGGCTTTTCCCTGGGCGGCAACCTGCTGCTCCGCTACCTGGGAGTCCACGGCCCGGCCGCCCGGCTGCGGGCCGCGGTGGCGGTGTCGGTGCCGTTTATGCTCAGCGCTGCGGCCGACCGGCTCGAACAGGGCGCCTCCCGGCTCTACCAGCACTACCTGCTGGCGCACCTGAAAACGAGTTACCGGCGCAAGTTCATTCATCTGCCCCCGCCGCTGCGGGTCGATCTCGCCCGCATCCGCACCCTGCGCGCCTGGGACGAACAGATCACCGCGCCGCTCAACGGCTTTGCCGGGGCGGACGACTACTACGCCCGCTGCAGCTGCGGGCCGGTCCTGGTCGGGATCACCACCCCGACCCTGGTCGTGCACAGCAGTGACGATCCCTTTCTCTACCCGGAAAACGTGCCGCGCCCGGACCAGGTCGGCCCGGGCGTGCATCTGGCCGTGCAAGCGCATGGCGGTCACGTGGGCTTTGTCGAGGGAAGCCTGCCCTGGCGGACCGCCAGCCTGGTCGACCGGCTGGCGCCGGCCTTCCTCAGCGCGCAGCTCGCCCACCGGGCAAACGACGATTGATCAGCGGGCGAGGGTCCGCACCCGTTCCACCGCATCCAGGGCGTGGTCCGGGTCGAAGATCTCGAAGCAGACGAGCAGGCCGTCCCGGAGCAGGGGGAGCGAGCGCTCCAGGGTGGCCGCGTCCAGCGGCAGGTGGTCCATGCGGCCGTCCGTGCCGGACAGGTGCAGTTCGACCATGTGGGGCAGGAAGTGGTCGGGCAGGGGGGTGCCGAGCAGGCTGTGGGTGAGGTCGAAGGTGAAGCGGGGATGGAACTCGATGCGGTTGATGAGGTTTTCCACCGCCACCAGTTCCGGCCAGTCGAGTTCACGCCAGCCGGGCAGCGGGTGCAGGGTCATGTTGAGCAGGGGAAAACCGCTCGCCGCGAAGAAGCGGGCCGCGGCCAGGGCGCCGGCCGCGCTGTCGGTGGGCAGGTGGAGGGTGTATTCCAGGTCCAGGGCGGCCAGCGCGCCCAGGCTGGCGGCCACCCGGGCCTGCATCTCCCGGTCCCAGGTGTAGACGAGCAGTTCGACGAAGTCGACCCGGCCGGCCACGAGCCGGGCGTCAGCGAGGAAATCGCCCCCGGTAAGCCATGATGTGGTCCCCAATTTCATCGCGTGATTTCCCCAGGACGGCAAAGGTGCCCATTTCTTCGATCATGCGCAGCGCCGCCTCGATGATGGTGAACACCAGGGCGCAGCCGGTGCCCTCGCCGAGCCGCATGTCCATGTCGAGCATGGGCTCGAGCCCGGTGATCTCCTTGAGCAGCTTGGCGCCCGGCTCGAACGAGATGTGCGAGGGGATCATGTACTGCACCGCCTCGGGTTTGCAGCGCATGGCGGCCAGCGCCGCCACGTTGGAGATGAGCCCGTCGGTGACCACCGGCACCCGCCGGGCCGCGCAGGCCAGGTAGGTGCCGACCATGCCGGCGATGTCCAGGCCGCCCACCTTGGCGAGGACGTCCAGGGGGTCGTCCGGGTCCGGCCGGTGCCGGCGCACCGCCTCCTCGACCACCGCCTTCTTGCGGGCAAAGGCCTCGTCCGTGAGCCCGGCGCCGCGGCCCACCACCCGGTCGATGGGCGCGCCGGTGAAGGCAAAGAGCACGGCGCTGCTGGCGGTGGTGTTGCCGATGCCGATCTCGCCGGTGCCGATCAGGTCGTAGCCCCGGTCGATGGCGTCCATGGTCACCTCGATGCCCGCCTCGATGGCCTGGATCGCCTCCTCCCGGGTCATGGCCGGTTCTTTCAGGAAATTGGCCGTGCCGTGGCGGACCTTGCGGTTGATCACCCGGGGCAGGTCCACGTCCACCTGGATGCCGATGTCCACCGCGATGATGTCCGCGCCGGCCTGTCTGGCGAGGAAGTTCACTCCCATGCGGCCGGTGGTGACGAACTCGGCGCCGATGCGGGTGATGTCCTGGGGGTACATGGCCACCCCCTCGGTGTAGACGCCGTTGTCGGCCATCATCACCACGATCGCCTTTTTCCTGATCGCGTTGTGCACCTGGCCGGTGATGCCGGCGATTTGCCGGGCCATGCTCTCGAGCTTGCCCAGGCTGCCCGGCGGCTTGAGGCAGTAGTCGATCTCGCGCTGGGCCGCGGCCATGACCGCCCGGTCCACCGGCCGGATGGCGTCCAGGGTCTGTTTGAGCAGGTGCATGGTGGCCTCTCAGCGGTAGTTGAAACGCAGCAGGATGGGCAACTCCCCCATGAATTCGATCTCGGCCAGGGCGGCGTTGTCGACCTTGAACTTCCAGTACCCCTTGGCCACCGAGCCGCAGAAGAGGTGGGCGAGCACCGAGCGGATGCAGCCGCCGTGGGAGACCATGGCCACCCGCCGGCCCGGGTGGCTGGCCACCACCTCCTCGACAAAGCCGACCACCCGCTCGCGGAAGGCGGGGAAGGCCTCGCC
>JAGODN010000055.1 GCA_017998195.1 Desulfobulbus sp.
TGGTGCCCAGATTGGTTTCCAGTTCCTCCCGGGTCATGCCGATGCCGGTGTCGGTGATGGTCAGGGTGTGCTTCTTGTCGTCGCAGTCGATGGTGATCTCGAGCGGCACGTGGGCGTCGAACTCGACCGTGTCGACCAGGCTCTGGTGCCGGAATTTCTCCAGGGCGTCGGCGGCGTTGGAGACCAGTTCGCGAACGAAAATGTCGCGCTCGGTGTAGAGCGAGTTGATGACGATGTCGAGAACCTTTCTGGTCTCCGCCTGAAACTGCCTGGTTTCAACCTGTGTGTCCGTCATGGGGCCGTTCCTCTGCTGGTTGTCGGGAGGGGTGTCCCGGGTTGAAGGGAAAATGATTGATTTGCCGGTGTTTTTGGCTAATTTGTTGCTGCTTTCAATTCTTCGGCCACTATGGTAAGCACGATAGCCACCCTGTCAAGACAACCCTCACCGGCCCGCTGCGGGCCCTTCTGTCCCGGGAAAAACGATATGAATGATGTGGACTGTGATGTGTGTGTGGTCGGCGCCGGCATCTCCGGCCTGAGCGTGGCCGCCTTTCTCGGTGAACTCGAGCCGTCGTGGCGGGTGCTCGTGCTCGAGCGGTCGGCAAGGTCCGGCGGCGCCATCGACAGCTTCAGCGATTGCGGCTACCTGGCCGAGTGGGGCCCGCACGGCTTTCTCGACAACTGCGCGGAGAGCCGCGACCTCATTCGCCTGGCCGGGCTGGAGGCGGAGCGGGTGACCGCGCCGCTGGGCGAATTCGTCCGCTACCTCTGCCTGGACGGGCGGCTGCAGGTCATTCCGCAGAAGCCGCTGCGCATCCTCCGCCAGCCGCTCATCCCCTGGCACGCCAAGCTGCGCGTGCTCGCCGACCTGTGGCGGCCGGTGCTTGCCGGCGAGCCCACCGTGGCCGAGTGGGTGGCCCACCGCTTCGGCCCGGCACTGCTGCCCTTTGCCGATGCGGTCTACACCGGTACCTATGCCGGCGACATCGAACGGCTGCGCATCGACGCGGTCATGCCCGGGGTGCGGGAGTTGGAGCGGCGGCACGGCTCGGTGATCCGCGGGGTGTTCCGGCGGATGCGCGCCGCCCGGGCGGCAAACAGGGGGGAGAAGCGGCGGCTGCCGGCCATGACCAGCTTTGCCGGCGGCATGGGCGCGCTGCCCGCCCGGCTGGCGGCAGGGCTGACGGCGCGGGGCGCTTTGCAGTGCGAAAACGGCGTGAGTGGGATCGCTCAGGAGGAGGGGGGATGGCGGGTCACGGCCGAGCGGGGCGACTGCCGCTGTCGCCGGCTGGTGCTCGCCCTGCCGGTCAACCAGGCGCTGGCGCTGGTGCGCGCGGCCCTGCCCGACCAGCCGCCGCCGCTTGCGGCCGTGCCCGAGGCGCGCATCCTCTCGGTGCTCCTGGGGTTCGGCGCGGAGGCGCGCATCCCCTTCGGTTTCGGCTACCTGGCGCCGGAGCGGGAATCCCGGTTCACCCTCGGGGCGCTGTTCTCCTCGCACATGTTCCCGGGCCGGGCGCCGGCGGGGGGGCAACTGCTCGAGGCCCTGGTGGGCGGTCGCCGCCACCCCGAGCGGCTGACGCTTGCGGACGACGAACTGATCAGCAGGGTTTACGAGGATCTGCGCCAACTGATGGACCTGCCCGACCCGCCCCGGTTCGCCGCGGTGCTGCGGCCGTCCTCGGCCATCCCCCAGTTGGAGGCGGGCTACACCGGTCTGCTCGCCTGGCGCGAGGCGGTGCACGCCCGGGTCGCCGGCCTGCGGGTGTGCGGTTTCGGCTGGACCGGTATCGGTATCAACGACATGGTCAGGGAGGCGCGCCGGGCGGCCGAGGCGGTCCGTGCGCCGGTGACGGCAACTGCCGGGCCGGAGGTGAAGGGGGTCTACTTCTGAAGAAGGGCCGCGCCGCCGGGGTCCGGGGCGCGGCCGTCTGCGGGGCGGGCTATTTGAGCTTGGCGCTGAGCAGGTCGATCTGTTCGCGCACCGAGGGCTGGCGGGCCATGTCCAGGGTGATCGCCTTGATGGCGTAGAGCACGGTGGAGTGGTCGCGGTTGTACATACTGCCGATGTCGGCCAGCGACTTGGCGGTGTGCTTGCGGGTGAGGTACATGGCCACCTGCCGCGGGAAGGTGATGGCCCGCTTGCGCGAGCGGGAACGCAGGTCGTCGACGCTCACCCGGAACTGCCGGCCGATCAGGTCGCGGATGGCCTCGCCGGTGATCTCCGCCGGGGCGCCGATCAGGTTGAAGACCACCTCCCGGGCCATGGCCAGGTCGGCAGGGGCGCCGTGCAGGCTGGATTTGGCCTTGATGCCGATGATGGCGCTCTCCATGCGGCGGATATCGCCCTGCAGGTTTTCGGCCATGAAGCCGACCAGGTCCTCGTCCGCGGCCAGGCCGTGCAACTGGAGCTTGTGGCGGATGATGCGCGCCCTGGTCTCGTAGTCGGGCGACTCGATGCCGGTGACCAGGCCCGAGGTCATGCGGCTGCGGAAGTCCTCGTCGATGCCGGCGATGCGGCTGACCGGCAGGGCCGAGGTGAGGATCACCCGCCGGCCGGACTTGATCAGGTAGTCGAGGATGGTGTTCAGTTCCTCCTGGGTCTTGTTCTTGCCGGTCAGGGTGTGCACGTCCTCGACCAGCAGCATGTCGCAGTCAGTGATGTATTTCCTGGAGAACTGCTCCATGGACTTGGTGCGGATCCCCTTGACCATGTCCGCGGAAAACTGCTGCGCGGTCAGGTAGTGCAGGCGGGTGGCGGGGGCGGAGCGGAGCACCTGGTGGACCACGGCCTGGGTCAGGTGGCTTTTGCCCAGCCCGGTGGAGCTGTTCATGAACAGGCAGTTGCCGAAGGTGGCGTCACCGGTGGCCAGCGCCTGGCAGGCCGAGCGGGCGAGCAGGTTGGACTCGCCCACCATGAACTGCTCGAAGGTGAAGGCCGGGTGCAGGGAGCGCAGACGCGCGCCGCCGCCGGCCACCCCGGGCAGGCGGAGCTGGCCCTGGCGGCTCGATTCGATCTGCATGGGTTTGGACTCGGCCACCTGCAGCCGGACCTCCTCGGCCACCCCCTGTTCCCTGGCCTTCTCACGGATAAGGCCCAGGTAGCGGTCCTCCACCCAGGCACAGAAGAACCGGTCCGGACCGACGAGTTCGAGCAGTCGACCATCCTGCCGCCGGCACTCAAGCGGCTTGATCCACAGCCCGAATTCACTGTCCGGCAGAGTTTCGTGCAACGAGGTTTTGAGCGCATGCCACGGCATAGTGAGATTCCCTTGACGTACGGGTGCGGGTTGATCGGATGACCGGCGAGGCGGGTCGAGCCAGTGGCTGCCGGTCAGGGGCTGATCTAGCGAAAATCCGGCAACCGGTCAAAAGCGGTTTGGGCTGATTTCAGCGGGCAAACAGACCGGTTCTGCACAGGCCGGGAAGCCCTGTAACGAGGGGAGGTTGCGCTGAGGGGGGTATGGAACTGGCAAGAACACCGTCATTTTTTCCGGAATCAAAAAAAATACATTTAAAATCAATTAAATAGGCAAGAGGTGCAAAGGTTATCAACAACTTGTCCACAATGTTCTTGCTCTGCCAGGCTCGTTCTTGCTCCACCATGCTCGATGAAGCTTCGTTTACCATCTTAGCCCGCGCCGGCTTTCCTTAACCCCCCATGGCTGCATGGTTTCGGCGCGGCGGCAGGGCGGAAAAAAAATCTTCAGCCGCATCCATGAAAAATATTCAATAAAAACAATGAGAAAAATGGTCGGGCGGGGCGGCGCCGCGGTTGCGGGCCTGGGGACTGCAACGGGCGGTGGCCGGTGGCGGGACGGATCAGCGGGCGAAGCTGCGCGCCAGGGTGAACACCTCGATCCGGGCGGCGCCGGCCGCGGCCAGCGCCCGGCTGCATTCCTGCACCGTACTGCCGGTGGTGAACACGTCGTCGACCAGCAGCACCCGCCGGTCGCGCACCCGCTCCGGGTCGGCGAGAGCGAACACCCCGCTCAGGTTGGTGCGCCGTTCCCGGCCGGAGAGCTGCGCCTGCGGCCGGGTGGAGCGTCGGCGGCACAGCAGGGCGGTGTCGAGGCGCGAACGCCAGTGGGGAAAGCAGGCCCGGGCGATGAGCAGGGCCTGGTTGAAGCCGCGCTCGCGCAGACGGGCCGGGTGCAGCGGCACCGGCAGAACCAGGTCCGGCCCGGTGAAATGGGGAAGCAGGGGGGAACGGGCGGCCAGCGCGCCGAGGCTCGCCAGTCCGGTCAGCTGGCCGGCGAACTTGAGGGCGAGGATGAGCGCCGGAACCGGCGGCTGGTAGGCAAAGAGACTGCGGGCAAGATCAAAGGCGGGCAGGCCGGCCAGGCAGTCGCCGCAGAGATGGTCCACCCCGGTCGGAAAGGGCAGGCCGCAGCGGCTGCACAGGGGGGAGTCGAGAAAACGGAGGGCCTGGTGGCAGTCAACACAGAAAAGCGGCGGCCGGGAGGATTCCAGCCGCCGCTCGCAGCCCAGGCATCGGGGCGGAAAGAGCAGATCCTTGAGGGCCTCGGAGCAGGAGGCCGCGACCTTGCCGATCACCGCTCCATGTTGTCGATGATGGCGGTGGCAAAGGCCGAGCAGGAGAGTTCGGTGGCGCCCTCCATGAGCCGGGCGAGGTCGTAGGTGACCGTCTTCCTGGTGATGGTCGCCTCCAGGGCGCGCTCGATTAAGGCCGCGGCCTCGCCCCAGCCGATGTATTCGAGCAGCATCACCCCGGAGAGCAGGAGCGAGCCGGGGTTGACCTTGTCCAGGCCGGCGTACTTGGGCGCAGTGCCGTGGGTGGCCTCGAACAGGGCGACGCCGTCACCGATGTTCGCCCCCGGGGCCATGCCCAGTCCGCCCACCTGGGCGGCCAGGGCGTCGGACATGTAGTCGCCGTTGAGGTTGGGCATGGCCAGCACCGAGTACTCCGCCGGTCGCAGCAGGATCTGCTGGAACATGGCGTCGGCGATGCGGTCCTTGATGACGATGCGCCCCTCGGGCGCCCGGCCGTTGTGCTGTTCCCACAGGGCCGCCTCGCTGATGGTGGACTCGGCGAACTCGTCCGCCGCCAGTTCGTAGCCCCAGTTGCGGAAGGCGCCCTCGGTGAACTTCATGATGTTGCCCTTGTGCACCAGGGTCACCGAATCGCGGCCGGTGTCCAGGGCGTACTGGATGGCCTTGCGCACCAGCCGCTTGGTGCCGAACTCGGAGATCGGCTTGATGCCGATGCCGGAGTTGTCGCGGATGGCCGCCCCCAGATCGCTGCGCAGGAATTCGATCACCCGGTTGGCCTGGTCGCTGCCCGCCGGCCACTCGATGCCGGCGTAGACGTCCTCGGTGTTCTCGCGGAAGATGACCATGTCCACCAGGCCGGGATTCTTGACCGGGGAGACCACCCCCTGGTAGTAGCGGACCGGGCGGACGCAGGCGTACAGGTCGAGCACCTGGCGCAGGGTCACGTTGAGACTGCGCATGCCTTCGCCCACCGGCGTGGTCAGCGGGCCCTTGATGCTGACCACGTATTTCCTGAGGGCCTCGACCGTGGCCTCGGGCAGCCACTCGCCGGTGGCGGCGAAGGCCTTCTCGCCGGCGAGGATTTCCAGCCAGTCGATGGAACGGGCGGACCGGTAGCTCCGGGCCACCGCGGCGTCCAGCACCCGGCGGGCCGCGGCCCAGATGTCGGGGCCGGTGCCGTCGCCCTCGATGAAGGGAATGACCGGGGTCTCGGGCACGTTGAGGGTGCCGTCGGCGTTGATGGTGATAATGGATTCAGCCACTCGGGACTCCTTGAAGAAAAAAGGCAACTGCCTGTGCCGCCGGGTTTCGCCCGGCGGGAACGGCGCCAGAAAAACTGGCGTGGACTATATTCGATTAGCCCCCGGCCGTCAATCCCGCCCGGCCCGGGGCGCCCGGCGCTCGGCCGCCCGGGCCGATTCGCTTGCTCTTTGCCGCCGCCCCTGCTAGAAAAGGCACAACCTCCAACGGCCGGGCGGCAGCCCGCCACCACCACCCGGGAGATCCGTCCATGGCGCTCCTCCACACCCTGCGCGGCCTGTGCACCCTGGTCGTCGCCCTGCCGCTGACCCTGATCGCCTCGACCCTCACCTGGCTCGACCTGGTGGTCGGCCGCCGGTCCGCGGCCAAGGCCCAGGTCTTCCCCAGCTGGTGGGGCCGCTCGCTCTGCCGCCTGGCCGGCGTGCGCGTGCAGGTGCAGGGGCGGGAACAGATCGACCCGGACCAGACCTACATCTTTGCCGGCAACCACGTCAGCCAGTTCGACATCTTCGCCTTCCAGGGCTATTTTCCCCACGATTTCCGCTGGATCGCCAAGCAGGAACTGTTCCGCATCCCGGTTTTCGGCCAGGCCCTGCACCGCATCGGCAACATCCCCATCGACCGCTCCCGCGGCCGCCAGGCGATGAAGAGCCTGGACGAGGCAGGCAAGCGTATCGCCGCCGGCAGTTCGGTGCTCATCTTCCCGGAAGGGACCCGCAGCCCGGACGGTCGGCTGCGCGAGTTCAAGACCGGCGCGGTGCTGCTGGCCCTCAAGGCCGGGGTGCCGGTCGTGCCGGTGGGCTTCAACGGCTCCTACGAGATCCTCCCCAAGGGCCGGCTCCTGCCGCAGCGCGGCGAGATCGTCATCCGCATCGGCGCGCCCATCGCCACCGACCGCTACCGTGGGGGTGACAAGCAGGCCCTGGCCGCGGACCTGCACCGGGCGGTGCAGGCGCTCCTGGAAGAGCGCTACCGGGGCTGAGCCGCCGAACGGCGACCCTGCCCGGGCAGGATCGTGCTGTTCGCTCCGGGTGCCGGCGAACGGCCGTGGCCGGTGGCGCAAAAGACCGCAAAGGGCAGAGATTCTCTTGCAAAATCAAGGGAACTTGGCATAATGACCAGCAATTTATGCGGAGATCGGCGGGCCGGCGACGAACCGGCCGCCTTCCCCGGTCGCCGGCGGGCGCAGCGGACCGTTTGTCCTGATTCCAGCCTCGCGTCCGTCCGAGAAACACCCTTCAACAGGAAAGTCCCCATGCTGCCGACCTCACACCCCCGGCGTACCCCCCAGGCCGTTCCGGCCGCGTTCTGCGCGCTCCTGCTCTGCCTTCTTGTCTGTGTTCCCGGCGGGGCCCTGGCCGTGGAGCGGAACACCGCCTTCCTGCCGTTCAAGATCAACGCCCCGGACGCGGCCGCGCTGGTCGCGCCCGCCGATGCGGCGCTCGCCCGGGAGGTGGCCGCCAAGGGGCTGACCATGGTGAACCGCGCCGAGGCGGAGCGACTGGTGGCCTACGACGGTCCCTGGCCGCCGCCGGCCGCGGCCATCAGCCGCGTCGCCGACGCCACCGGCGCCGACTACGTGGTGGTCGGCAGCCTGAACAAACTCGGCCGGCAGATCAGCGTCGACTGCGCCATCTTCGACGTACTCGCGCCGACCAAGCCGCACTCGACCTTCCGCGAGGCCGAGTCCATGGAGGAACTGGATCGGGTGACCGGCGAGATCGTCGGTACCATGCTCACCTTCTCCAACCGCAGCGCCACCGTGGCCGCCATCGCCCCGGAGGGCAACGAGCGCATCGATGCCGGCGCCATCCTGCAGAAGATCTCGACCAAGCCGGGCGACCTGTACGACCCGGCCACCCTGCGCCAGGACCTGAAGAACGTCTTTGCCATGGGCTATTTCGACAACGTCGAGATCGAGGCCACGGACACCGAGACCGGCAAGAACGTGCTCTTCCGGGTCAAGGAGAAGCCCCTCATCGGCAGCGTGGTGATCACCGGCGCCGAGGAGATCAAGGAAGAGGACATCCGTGACGCCGCCGGCATCACCGCCAATTCCATCCTCAACCCGGCCAAGGTCAACGACGCCGTGGCCAAGGTGCGCGAACTGTACAAGTCCAAGGGCTACTACAACACCACGGTCAACGCCAAGATCGGCCAGACCGAGGGCGGCAACGCCGAGGTCCGCTTCGAGATCCAGGAGGGCAAGAAGATCACCATCGAGCAGATCGGTTTCGAGGGCAACAAGAGCTTCTCCGAGGGCGAACTCGAGGACGTGATCCAGACCGGCACCTACGCCTGGTGGATCTCCTGGCTGACCGATGCCGGCGTGCTCAAGATGGATGTGCTCAAACAGGACGCCGAGCGGGTGGCCACCTTCTACCACAACCAGGGCTACATGGACGCCCGGGTGGGCGAGCCGGTGGTCACCCAGAAGGACGACGCCCTCTACGTCACCTTCCCCATCGAGGAGGGGGCGCGCTACCGGGTGGGCACGGTGGACGTCCAGGGCGACCTGATCAAGCCCCGGGAGGAACTGGTCGCCACCCTGAAGATCCGCGAGGAGGAGTTCCTCAACCGCCAGGTGCTGCGCGAGGACCTGACCCGGCTCACCGACCTCTACGCCGAGCAGGGCTATGCCTTTGCCGAGGTGAACCCCAAGGTGCGCAAGTCGGACGCCGGCAATCGCGTGGACATCAGCCTCCATGTCGTCCAGGGCTCGCTCGTCCATTTCAACCGGGTGGAGATCACCGGCAACACCCGCACCCGCGACAACGTCATTCGCCGCGACCTCAAGGTGCAGGAGGGAGGGCGGTTCGATTCCAAGGCCATCCGCACCTCCACCCAGAAACTCAACCGGCTCGGCTTCTTCGAAGAGGTCAACATCACCCCCAAGCCCACCCTCAACGAGGACCAGATGGACGTGGTGGTGGACGTCAAGGAGAAGGCCACCGGCCAGTTCAGCGTCGGCGCCGGTTACTCCTCGTCCGAGAACCTGCTGTTCATGGGCGAGATCAGCGAGAACAACCTGTTCGGCACCGGCAACCGCCTGAGCCTGCGGGCCTACACGAGCAGCGAGTCGACCCGCTACAACCTCAACTTCACCAACCCGCGCCTCTTCGACTCAGAGGTGTCCGGCAGCATCGACCTGTATGACTGGGAGCGCGAATTCGACGACTACACCCGCGACACCACCGGCTCGACCCTGCGCCTGGGCCACCCGCTGATCGAGGAGTGGCGCATCTACTACGGGTACACCATCTCCGACACCGAACTGACCGACATCGGTCCGAACGCCTCGGCCGTGATCCTCCGCTCCAAGGACATCAACCTGACCAGCGCCGGCGATGTGGCCCTGGTGCGCGACACCCGCGACAAGATCTTCTCGCCGACCTCGGGTTCGCGCAACAGCCTCAGCGTCGAGTACGCCGGCGGGCCGCTGGGCGGCGACGCCGAGTACACCAAGCTGGAGGGCAGCACCTCCTGGTACTTCCCGCTGTTCTGGTCCACGGTGTTCCACGTGCGCGGCTCGGCCGGCAAGGCCTTCGAGAACGAGAACAACAAGCTGCCGGTCTACGAGCACTTCTACCTCGGCGGCATGAACTCCATCCGCGGCTTCGACAGCGCCTCGATCAGCCCGCGTGACCCGCTCACCGGGGACAAGATCGGCGGCGACAAGATGTGGTTCGCCAACATCGAATACATCTTCCCGCTGATCAAGGACATGGGCATGGACGGCCTCATCTTCCACGATCTCGGCAATGTCTACGACGTGGACGAGGACTGGGATTTCGGCGACTACAAGAAGACCGCCGGCGTCGGCATCCTCTGGGCCTCGCCGCTCGGGCCGCTGCGCCTGGCCTGGGGCTACAACCTCGACCAGAAGGCCGGTGAAAACCAGTCCAGCTGGGACTTCAGCATGGGCGGCACCTTCTGAGGCCCGACCGCCCGATCCTGACCTGATCGCCTTCCATGCAGTCGATCCTGGCGCGGCTGCGTGATACCGGTCAGCCGCTCGATATCCTCGGCCTGCACGGCGCCTCCACCGCCTTCCTGCTTTCCAGGGCGGTGGAGGCGCTGCAGCGTCCGCTCTGCTGCATCGTGCCGGCCGATGACCAGCTGGAGGTGCTCGCCCGGGACATCGCCTTCTTCTCGCGGGTTCAGGTGCTCACCTACCCGAGTTACGAAATCCCCCCGTACACCCCGCTCTCCCCCGACCCGGCCACGGTCTGCGCCCGCCTGGCCACCCTGCATCGCCTGCACGACAACCAGGCGCCCGCCATCGTCCTCACCTCGGCCGAGGCGGTGCTGCGCCGGGTGCTGCCGGCCGTCGAACTCGACCGCCGCTGCGAACTGGTGCTCGCCGGGGAGGAGACCGATCGCGACGCCCTGATCGCCTCGCCCGTGGCCAGCGGCTACCAGATCATCGGGATGGTCCGCCAGGAGG
>JAGODN010000385.1 GCA_017998195.1 Desulfobulbus sp.
GTGCCGATACCCACCGCACCGTCGTCCGTCCGGACGTAGCCGCGCAGATGGTAGGCCAGCTCGTAGTGGTCGGGCGGATCACCCTCCACCCTGAGGATGGTGATATGGGGGTAGAGTTCAAGGAGCTCCTTGAGCTGTCCGTAATCATCAGCGAGCTGCTGTGAACCCGTGGTCATGGAATGGTTCCTCAGTGGCGGTCCACTGTTGTGCAACGTGTTCGGGGCGCGGGTCGAGCGCGCTCTCGGGCCGGGCGGCGGTGACGCTCCGGGGCTATTCTATTGCATGGGAAAACGGGAAACAAGCGCCATCGGCCGGCGGGTTCAAAAAGGTGTCGGCCGACTCGGACAGGGCGGAACGTTGCGGTCGCCGGCGCCAGCAGCCTCTGCGGCCGGTGGCCGTTCAGCCGTTACCGGCCCGCTGGAACGGTTCCAGCGCGGTGATGGCCATGAAGCTGTCCACATGGTAGCGGGCGGGCAGGGCGCTGTTGCGGAAGGCGATCAGGTCCACCCCGACCCCGGCGCAGTGCTCCCGGTCGATTTCCGAGTCGCCGATGTAGATCGTCTCCTCCGGCCGGACCTGGAAACGGTCGAGGATCATCAGGAGACCGTCGGGCGCCGGTTTGGGTCTGGGGGCCACGGTGGCGGTCACCACCAGGTCGAACCACGGCCGTAAGGCAAAGGTGTCGAGGATGGTGTCCATGGTGTCGGTCCGGTTGGTGGAGATGGCGGTGTGGTAGCGGGGCCGGATCAGGCGAAGGAAATCGGGCAGATCGGGCTCCATCTCCATGTGGCGGAGGTAGGGGGTGTAGTCCAAATGGCGGCGGTATCGGTTCACCTCGGTCATGTCCACCTGGGGATGGTTGCGGAAGATGTACGCCACCGAGGTGAACACGTTCTGCACATGCACGAAGTCCAGTTCGACCTCGTTCATGGGTGGGCAGGAGAAGGCGCGCAGCAGGTCGTTGTAGTAGGCCCGGTTGGCCTCCCGGGAACTGAACATGACTCCGTCACAGTCAAAGACCACAAGTTTGAGCATAAGGAGGATCCGTGGCGGGTTCAGCGGCCCTGGCCGCCGGTTTCCCGCGTCAGTTGAGCGAAGAAGGTTTCCATGAAGGCGTGGCGCTGTTGAGCCATCTGCCGGCCGACCGCGGTGCGCATGTGGTCGCGCACCCGGGACATCTTCACCCGGAATTCCCGGTAGGCGGTGTCCTCCAGGGAATAGGGCCGGGTGCTGGCCGGATCGATGTCGGGGTTGTGCAGGCGGGCGCCGATCTGGCCGGCAAAGAGGAAGGCGCGGCCGATACCCACCGCCCCGATGGAATCGAGCTTGTCGGCGTCGAACAGGATGTCCGCCTCGAGCGTGGCGGGCTCACTGGCGTCGCGGTAGCGGTGGGCGCGGATACAGTGACAGATCGCCGCCACGTCCGCCTCGGTGTAGCCCAACTCCCGCAGAAGCGGCGCGGCCAGTTCGGCGCCGCGCTCGGCATGACAGACTCCGCCGCGGCTGCGGCTTTCCTCGCGGCGGCCGATGTCGTGGAACAGGGCGGCCGGGGCGAGGATCTCGAGTCGGGCGCCCAGGCGGCGGCCGAGGTTGAGCGCGGTCTGCAGCACCCGTTCGCTGTGGTCCGGACCGTGGGAACCGCCCTCGGCCAGGCAGAACGAGGCGCCGAGCCGTCTCAGCCGGTCCAGGTGGGCGTCGGTCAGGGTGGGGCTGGTGGTCATGCGCCGAAATATTCCTGCATCAGCCAGCGGACGGCGAGCAGCAGCAGTTCCTCGTCGTCACCGGCCAGCCCCCGGAGTTGCGCCGGGGTGAGCGGCCGGTTCAGGGCGATGCGGCCGTCCACCATCTGTCGGCGGAACTGGTCCAGGTCGTAGAGGGCGAGCATGTACTGGTCCAGCTGCATCCGGTTGGGGCGAAAGCTGCCGTCCTGGATGCTCGGGTGCTGGACCAGCGGCAGGAGGGCGTCGTTGTAGCGGTTGTACAGATCGAGTCCCTGGCCGCGCAGGTAGTCGGCCACGCTCTGGGTGCACTCCTCGGCAAAGCCGCGGCAGTGCGGTTCCCGTACCTCCACCAGCGATTCGACGGGCGGTCCCTGGTCCGTTCGTGCCGCGCCCCGGCCGATCGGGTAGGCCCGGCAGCTGCCCGGCCGGTCAGGGTAGACGGTGCAGCCGGTGGCGCAGACGAAGACGCAGCTGGCCCGGCCGTCATCCACCATGGTCAGGTAGCAGGAGGGAAAGAGCTGCGGCTCCTCCCACTCGACGATCGCGTAGCGTTCGAGAAACTGTCCCGAACTGAGACCCAGGCTGCGTTTGAGCCGCAGCGCGTCGTACGGGGTCAGGGCGAGGTCCAACTCCCGGCAGCACTCGGTGAAACAGGCCACGCCGGGGTGACAGGCAAAGGTGAAGGGCCGGTCCGCGGCGGTCGGCCGGATCTGTTGTTCGGAGCCCGGTGTCGGGTTCATTTGGTGTGGTCTCCCTGGAGGACGAGCAGCGGACTGGCGACGAACACCGAGCTGAAGAAGGCCACCGCAATGCCGACGAGCAGGGCGAAGGAGAAGTCGTGCAGGGTCGCGCCACCGAAGAAGAAGAGCGAGGTCAGGCAGAACAGCACGCTCAAGCCGGTGATGAACGACCGGCCAAGCACCTGGTTGATGCTGTCGTTGATGATCTGGTAGAAGCTGCCCGCTCCTTCCTTGTGCATGTTCTCGCGGATGCGGTCGAAAATGACCACGGTGTCGTTGAGCGAGTAGCCGGCCAGGGTGAGCAGGGCGGTGATGATCAGCAGGTTGATTTCCTTGTCCATCAGCCAGCAGATGCCGAGTACGGCGAGCACGTCGTGGAAGGTCGCCA